>NZ_JAGWCU010000002.1:0-214395 GCF_020657755.1 Clostridioides sp. ZZV15-6388
TGTCTCAGTTCCAATGTGGCCGATCACCCTCTCAGGTCGGCTACTGATCGTCGCCTTGGTAAGCCGTTACCTTACCAACTAGCTAATCAGACGCGGGTCCATCCTGTACTGGCTCACCTTTGATATTCAAGAGATGCCTCTCAAATATGTTATCCCGTATTAGCATACCTTTCGGTATGTTATCCGTGTGTACAGGGTAGGTTACCCACGCGTTACTCACCCGTCCGCCGCTCTTTACCGAAGTAAATCGCTCAACTTGCATGTGTTAGGCACGCCGCCAGCGTTCATCCTGAGCCAGGATCAAACTCTCAAATAAAAGTTTATCAGGCTCAGATACTATTGTTATCAAAATATCTGGCTTTATGGTTTGTTTCTTGTTTTATAAATTAACCTACTGTTTAATTTTCAAAGTTCATTTTATTAAATCAATCATTTTGTACTCATTATTTTCTTGTTCCTTGTTGAGCACATTTATTATAATAACACCTTATCATAATATGGTCAACTACTTTTTTACATTTTTTTTTAAATTTATTAATTATTCATATTTTATAATACTATTGCGACTTTATTTTCAAATATGTAACTATTATTAATAACAATTTCCAACTATAATAATACTATATAATTACTATTAATTTAGAAGGGAGCTATAAAATGCTTAGAAAGATACTCTACTTTTTGACAATACTTTCTATATCTATTTTTTTCATTGTTGGATGTTCAAACTCACAAAAAAAACAAAACACAGACCAGAATAGGGAAATATCAACGCAAGAAGATTCTCAAAATGTTGATGATAGTAAAGATACTTCCAATATAACTGTTTCAGATGGAACAGACAGTCTATCAAATAAAGATACTGTGAACAATGATAATGAAAAATTAGACGTGTCATCTTTGGACAATACCGCTCTTGATTGGTTTTATATACCAAATACTAAACATCAAACTCCAGAAGTAAATACTGATATCAAATTTAATTTTTCTGACTATAGTGCTATATATAATGGTCCCATCAAAGATGGTCAAAAAACATTATATCTTACATTTGATGAAGGTTATGAAAATGGATATACATCAAAGATACTAGATGTTTTAAAAAAAAATAAAGTAAAGGCTGTTTTTTTCGTTACATCTCCATACATAAAAGAAAATAAAGATTTGATAAAAAGAATGGTTGCAGAAGGTCACATAGTTGGAAGCCACAGTAAAACGCATCCTTCTATGCCAACAAAAACAAGCAATCTAAAAAGCTTTAATAATGAATTTGAAGATGTTGAAAAACTTTATAAAGATTTAACTGGAAAAAATATAGTTAAGTTTTTCAGACCTCCTATGGGTAAGTATTCAGAAAAAAGCTTAGCAATGACTAAAAATCTAGGCTATAAAACTGTATTTTGGAGTTTCGCATATAGGGACTGGGACACTGAAAAACAACCATCACATGAGGAAGCCAAGAAAAAAATAATGGATAATTTACACGATGGTTCTATCTTATTACTACATGCTGTTTCTAAAACTAGTACAGAAATTCTAAGTGATTTTATATCAGATGCTAGAAAGCTAGGATACAATTTTGAACTTCTAAATTATTAACATTTAGAAGTATATTTAAAAGCTATACTTTAAGTCTAATATTTATATATTAATTTACATAAACGATTTCAAATTAAATACTTCCAATAAAAAATAGATGTATAGTTTTTACATAAACAAAAGTCTTTTGATAGGTAATAACTGTGCATCTATTTTTAATTTATATATTTATATAATCTTTTATTTTTAATTTATATATAAGTTTTGTTAATCTACAAGTAAAATAATATTAGTTTTTATTTGCTAAATAATGAATACTGCTACTATAGTTGTTACAATGAGTCCTGTTATAACAGGAATAAAATTCCTTTTTGCCAATTCAATAGGACTAACTCCACAAATTGCGGCTGCTGAAATAAGACCCCAAGGAACTAGACATCCTCCACCAACCCAAATACCACTAATTTGACCTAATGCTGCTAATGCACCAACACTTGCATTAATAGCAGTTCCAAATACAGATGCAAGTGAACCAACTAATGAAATTCCAGAGAACCCAGAACCATCAAGCCCAGTTATTGCACCTACTACAGTTTCTATACCTGATACTGCAAATTTATTAAGTGGTATCGTTTGAGAAAGGGCTATCCCTATATCTGATAATAATCCTTGAGAACCAGGGGTTAATACCTTACCAAATACACCAGTTAAAGGTGCAACTTCTCCCATGTAGAAAAACGCTGCTATTGGTATAATCGCACCAAATATCTTTATACCAAACACAAAACCATCTATTATATTTTCACACACATTTTCAAGACTATCTTTGCCGAAATTTATAGTATTTATAATAATTATTAGAAACACTGCTGTTCCTCCTAAAAGAGCTGATGCATCTCCTCCTTTTAGGTCAAACATATACATAGCAATTATATCAGCAAGAAATCCTAAAGCTACTAAAATAGTTGCTATCTTAGATTTTCCATTAAATTCTTTTACTTCTTCACTTTCAAAATCTTTAAGCTCTTCTCTAAACATTCCTTTATTGATATCCCTTTTTAATGTATAAAATGCCATCGATATCGTTACAATTCCCATTACCCAAAATAAAATCATACCATCATTTATGACATATGATACTGCTACTCCTGCTGCACCAGCTGTTATACTTGGAGCTCCCTGAATAACAAAGTCTGTAGATAAGGCAAGACCATGACCAAATAAGTTTAATGCTACTGCAACACCAATCGCTGGTAATCCAGCTCTAATAGCAACAGGTAAAAATACAGCCCCAACTAAGGCAACGGCTGGAGTTGGCCAGAAAAACCAAGAAAGAATCAACATTACAAATCCAGTTACAAAAAATGCTGTGTTAGAATTTCTTATAACTTTGGAAAATGGTCTTACCATATACTGTATTGCATTATTCGCTTCTAGAGCTTTAGATAAAGCTACCATAATCGCTATAATTAAAATAATCGGTCCCAACTCATTTAAAGATATAATAAACGAGTTAAACACTGCTGTTATAGCTCCAAAGATATTTTTTTCAAAGAATAACCCCATGAAGAAAACACCTAATATACATGGTACTATAGTATCTTTTTTCATAAGCATAGTAATTAAGATAATTACCATAAATACAATGTAAATATAATGCGCTCCTGTTAAAACCATATTATTATGTCCCCTTTTTTTAAGATAATAATATTATATGGTCTTACAAGTAAACTTGTTACTTGGTCATAGGTACATAACAATTAACATGTGCAGTACTTAATTTAGACATTTATGATTCATTTACTGGAATAGATATTTCAATAGAAAACTCTTTGTCACCTGAGTTTATAGTTATACTTCCATTGTGATATGCAATTATCTTTTCACAGTTTTTTAAGCCAATTCCAAAACTTTCTACATTTTTATGAATGTTACTAACTTTGTTTTTTTGTATAATTAGCAACTTACCATCTTCAACTTTAATTAAAAATACTATTGGTCTATCCCTTCTTGCATACTTTATTATGTTAGAACATAAATTATCAAATATTCTTCTAAATTGTGTTACATCTACATAAATATGATATTGATTATAAAGTTCATTCTCTATTTTTATATGAAATCCCTTTTCTTCCAATGTATATGAACTATCTAAAAGCAGTTGAAATATAAATTCATTTGCATTAATCTTTTCATACTTTTTAGACACTTCTTCTTCACAATTAACAAAATGTGTAAAAAGGTCATCTGTCAAATCTTTTATCTGATATGCCTTTAATCTTACATTTTTTATATATTGCTCCAATTGCTCAGGGCTATTATACTTATGATCTTTAATTAAATCCAAATAGCAAATTACTGATGTCAATGGAGTTCTGACATCATGTGATATTGAAGTTACTATATCTTTATTTTTATTCTTCATTTCTCTTTCTTTTATAAGCTGATTATCAAGTGCTTGACTCATCTCATTAATACTAGATGCAAGTGATGATAATTCATCGTTCCCCTTAACAGGAATTCTATACTTTAAACTACCACTTTCTACTATCTTTATACCCATCTCTATTTTTCTTAGATATTTAATCTTTCTACTCAACAACAATAAAAATGTTACAATAAATGTAATTGCCATAAATGTGATAGAAACAGCATCTATAAAGTTTTGAAATCGAAATCTAAACAGTGCTACTATAACTACACTGGCTTTAATATCAGAAAATTGTATCTCATAATGTCTAGCCATAGAGCTACTATAAAATTCATTTTCTTCACTTTTATCAGGTAATTCCTTTGGATAGTACAATGTATCATAAAAAATCTTATCTCCTTCATATACTTTCATAGATACAAACCAATTGTCATTATTCCAATTTGATATATCTTCTACATCATTTGAACTTATATTTTTATCATTTACATAGATTTGAAAATCATCCATTAACTGGTCTGCTTCTCTTTTAAAATATGTTTTACCTTCTGATACATCCTTTACTATTGACTCAACAGCAGAATAAAATGGTATATTTAAAATAAAAGCCACCACAGCTGAGATTACTACATATACCAATAGTATGACACCCAACTTTGATGGCTTAATTTTGCTAATCAATATAGTACCCCTTTCCCCATGCAGTTTTTACATATTGTGGATTTTTCTGATCTTTCTCTAATTTTTTTCTTAAATTTCTAATATGTACCATTATAGTATTATTTGCTGTATAAAAATATTGCTCATCCCAAATACTTTCATATATATTTTCAGACGAGAAAACTTTTTTTCTATTTTTTAGCATAAGAACTAATATGCTATATTCTATAGTTGTCAAAAATATAGTTTCTCCATCTAATATGACATCTTGAGTATCCAAATTTACACATAAACCTTTTGTTTGCAATATATTTGGCTCCTTATTCTTTTCCTTCCCCTGATATATATAATAACGTCTAAGTAGTGACTTAACTCTTGAAATTAACTCAGAATATGAAAAAGGCTTTGATAAATAGTCATCTCCTCCTGCTGAAAACCCAATAACCTTGTCGGAATCTTGAGTTTTCGCAGTTAGAAATAATATTGGAGCTGTTGTTTTTTCTCTAATCTCATTACATGCAACAAACCCTGTCTTTACTGGCATAACAACATCCAAAATAATCAAATCAATTGTACTGTCTACTAAATTTACAGCCTCTTCTCCGTTCGTCGCCATAACAACTTCATAACCTTCGCCAGTCAAAAGTATTTCTACAATTTCCCTAATTTCTGGATTATCATCCGCTACTAAAATTTTTTTTGGAATCTCTTTAATCATCGCTAAACTCCTTTTTTACTATATTTCTTAAATATTTCAAACTATATAAAATATTATACTTTATTAGTAAAAGCTTAGCAATGTCATACGTTTTAATACTTTCTACTATTGTAAGTGCTCTTAAAGTTTAATCAAAACGTATACATATATCACTTATATAAAAAATAAACTATACAATACTATCTTACATAAATAACTTCTTTTACTGACTTAACTTTTTCAGAAGACTTAACATGTGCTACAATACATACTAAACCACTTATAGCAACGAATGCATAAAAACTTATTCCTCTGCTAAGTAACATCGCTGGCACTAGTAAATGACCTGGGAAAAATATCTTAAATAATATCATAAAACTATTTTCAGATGCTCCAACAGCTCCTGGTAATGGTAAAGATGAAACAGCAATATTAAGTAATGATTGTATTGCTAATATTTCAAACACAGTATATGTTGATAGATGGAAAGCTTTGTATACAAAGAATGGTACTAAAAACATAGCTGTTATTTGCACAATAGTTATAAGTAAAATCTTAATTACTAACTTTGGATTTTGTTTTATATATTGAGCACCTTTAATATATTCTTCAATTTGAGAAGTTATCACTTTTCGTGAACCTTCAACATCTTTTATTATTCTTAGTTTTCCTAATAAATTTGTTATGGATATTATGAAGTTATTTACTAATTTTTTTGAAAATATAACTGCAATTACTCCAACAACAAGAGCAACATTCGTTATTACACCATATATCAATAAAATATTCATCCCTCTTACATTGTTTAGTATAAATTCACGTTCCATAATGAACATTATTCCGCTATATGCCAATACAACAACTTGGTGAATGACAACAATAACTAATAATATAAGTGAAGAGTAAGATATGTTTATATCATCCTTCTTCATGTAATAAACTTGTGCTGGTTGACCTCCAGATGCTGAAGGTGTAATTGAGCTAAAATAAAATCCAACAAACGCATATCCCATACATTTTAAAAAAGTAGTTTTTTGATTTAAAGCCTTCATACCTAAATATATATTTATACCTTCGCAAGCAACATATATAAACATCATTGCAAATCCAATTAATATAAACACAGGACTTGCACCTTTTAATGATTTTATTAACGATTCAATTGATTGACCTCTAAAAACAAAGTATCCAGTTATGCCCATTAGTAAAACTAAGAAGGCTACACTACCTAGGGATTTATTTCTCTTTTCAGTTTTACTTATCATAACTACATCCTTTCTGGTGTTACAAATTTGAAACCACTGGCTTTAAGTTTTGGAATAGCTATCTTTAATGCTTCAATAGTACGTTCAGGTGCTCCAACTGCCCCTCCTGAGTTTTCTCCTGCATCATGCAAACAAATTATAGAATTTTCTTTTGTTCTATCTATTAATTTATTTACTATAATCTCTACTGTGCTATCTTTACTCCAATCTTCTGCCATTACATCCCATAAGGTCATTTTTAAATTATATTTTTTAGCAAATTGATTTGAAAATATATTAGTATGCCCCCATGGTGGACGATAGTAGTTTACGTCTACACCTAAATTTTTCATTATATCTGTACTTTCAATAAAATCTTTTTTAACATAATTATAACTATAAAGCCATGCATTCTTATGTTCTAGTGAATGTAAGCCAACTATGTGATTTTCTCTTAACATTCTTTTTATAATTTCAGGCTCTTTTTCAGCATTCTTTGCCACTACGAAAAACATGGCCTTTATATCATTTTCTTTTAGTACATCCAACAATTTTTCTGTATACCTTTTGTCTGGTCCATCATCAAATGTAAGAGCAATTTCATTCTTCTCAGTCATATTTTTCAATACATCTTTATTTAATAATTTATTATAATATGTAGGTATAATTGAATGGATTAAAAAAATCAAAGCAATAACTATAATTAAACCTACTACATACATTCTCTACACACTCCTTGTCCATCAAATGAAAATAAAATATTTTCTAATGTATTATTATCAAATTGTTTTTTAAGTTTTTTCATATTCAAACTCATTTCTTTAAGTTTAACATCATCATAGATTAAGTCTTTTATCTCATCTACATAGTATTTTTTATTTTTATCAAGTATTTTTCCAATTCCATTATTTAATATAAAATCAGCATTATTTATCTCTTGTTGCAAAAATGGATTGAATGCTAATATTGGAAGCTCTGAATAAATTGTTTCAAATAATGTTATTCCACCTGGTTTAGAAATAATAAGGTCAGCATTTTCCATATATTTGTATACTTCGTTAGTATAGCCTACAACCTCAATATTTTCATATCTATTGTACAATTTATAGTACATTTTTTTATTATTGCCAGTTATTACAGTAGTTTTTACTCCTTCTAAACTATTTAGCTCTTTATAAAATTGTTCTGACTTAGGTAATAAACCTAATCCTCCACCCATTATAAGGATGTTTTTTTTATCTAAATGATTTATATGTTCTATTTTTTTAAATTCTTTTTTTACAGGTATTCCATTAACTTTTATTTTATCTTCATCTATTCCTTTTAAAATAAGTTCTTCTTTAGTAGATTCACTAGCTACTAAGTAACAATCTGTATTTTTACTAATCCATTCTGAATGGCTACTTATATCTGTTATACATGTTATCAAAGGAAGATTTGAATTATACTTTCCTTTATATCTTGATACTACTTGAGAACAAAATGGAAAAGTTGAAATAACTACTGTTGGTTGTATTTCATTAAGTAACTTGTCTAATTTAGTTAAGAAATAATCTGAAAAGGTAAATTTTATATCCTTTTTTCCATTTTCAGTACACTTGTAAAATAAATTATAAAGACTGCTTCCCCGATTTACAAGAATAGAAAAAGTTTTATACATTTTATCTGAGTAGTTAGGCATAATATATTCAAATATATCTTTAATTATTATTTCAGAATTATTAAATTTTGTTTTTATATCTTCACTTAAAGAGTTTGATGCTGAGTAATGACCCATACCAAATTTTCCTGTAAGAATTAATACTTTCATAAGATTCCCTCCTCATTAGAGCCTTTAAATACCTTTAATTACTATATTTATAAGTATAAACTTTAAATCTTTAGAAAAACCTAGTATAATTCTTAAGAAATCTTAAAGTTTTAATTAAAAAATACAAAACCCAATTAATATTGGAAGCTATCTCCTAATTAATTGGGTTTTATCTTTATATATATATTTAAATATAAATACTATTATTGTAATTATTTAAATATCTCTTATTTAATTATACTTTTAATTAATCCATAATATTATATTCTTCATATAGAGGATACTTTTCAGTTAAACCAACAACCAATGTTCTTGCTTTAGATTCTTCATCATAAGTTAAACATAGGTCTATAGCCTCGGCAATTATTGCCATATCTTCCTCTTTCATGCCTCTAGTAGTTACAGCTGGAGTACCAAGTCTTATTCCACTTGTAACAAGTGCTCCATTTGGATCAAATGGTATTGTGTTTTTATTAGCAGTTATATAAGCATCATCTAATCTTTTTTCTGCTGCTTTACCAGTTATATTTTTATTAGTTAAATCTAATAATATTAAGTGATTATCTGTTCCTCCAGAAATCAATTTAAAATCTCTCTTAATAAGTTCTTCAGCTAAAGCTTTTGCATTTTTAGCAACCTGTTGTTGGTATGTTTTAAATTCATCACTTAAAGCTTCTTTAAAACATACTGCTTTAGATGCAATTATATGCTCAAGAGGTCCCCCTTGAATTCCAGGAAATATCGCTTTGTCTATAGCTTTAGCATATTTTTCTTTACAAAGGATAACTCCTCCACGAGGCCCTCTTAAAGTTTTATGAGTTGTTGTTGTAACAAAATCAGCTACTTCACATGGATTTTGATGAAGACCAGCAGCTACAAGACCTGCTATATGAGCCATATCTACCATAAGTAATGCTCCAACCTCATCAGCTATTTCTCTAAATTTTTTAAAATCTATCTCTCTAGGATATGCACTTGCTCCCGCAACTATCATTTTAGGTTTTACTTCGTGTGCTATTTTTCTAACATCATCAAAATCTATAAGTCCACTATCTCTATTTATTCCATATTCATAAAATTTATAATATTGACCAGAAATATTAACTGGAGCACCATGAGTTAAATGCCCACCTTGAGATAAATTCATTCCCATAACAACATCACCTGGTTTTAGCATAGCAAAATATACACCAATATTTGCATTTGCTCCAGAATGAGGTTGAACATTAGCATGTTCTGCTCCAAATATCTTTTTAATTCTATCTATTGCAAGAGTTTCAACTTCATCTATGTACTCACATCCACCATAATATCTTTTGCCTGAGTAACCTTCTGCATACTTATTAGTAAGATGACTTCCCATAGTTTCCATTACTGGAACTGATACTATATTTTCAGATGCTATCAACTCAATATTCCTTTGTTGTCTTTTTAACTCTCTTTTCATACTTTCATAAATCTCAGGGTCCGCTTTTTTCAAGTTCTCAAACATATTACTCCTCCTAGTTATTATTTAAATTTTACTTTTACAGACATTTCATAATTTTCATTTTTATCAATATGATAATTTATTATTATAGTCTTTTATAAATTAATAGTCAAGTGTTTTACTACTTTTACATGTTTACTTTCTGTATTTTAAGTTAAAATATAATAAATAATATTGTCTAATTCTTTTAATTGGATATAATTTAAATGTGACTATTTTTAAATAAAAAAAAGATAATATAATTTATATATATATAAGGAATATTACTTAAAAATTTGATATAATTTCAATATTATGTTTTTTAATTTGGAGGTGTATTTATGAATCAAAATGAGGAACTTGAATATAAAAAAAATATTCTAAAATTAGCTCTATTTGTAGGGGAACTTATGATAAAAAATGGAGCTGAAACATCTAGGGTTGAAGACAGTGTCCTTAGAATCTGCAGGTCAAGAGGATTTTATCATGTAAATATTTTTACAACTCCTACAGTAATAATTATTTCAGATGAAAAATTTGACGGCTTTTCGTTTATGAAAACGATTCAATCAAGAGGTATAAACTTAAATAAGATTTCCTTATTAAACAGTTTTTCTCGAGAATTTGTAAATGATAAAGAGTATGATATTGATACTGCTATTGCACGTCTTTATGAAATACAAGAGGTAAAACCTTATCCTTTATGGTTGTTTTACTCTTGTACAGGAATTGCATCTGCTTGCTTTGCTTGCTTGCTTGGAGGTAATTATATATTAAATTTTATTCTTACATTTATAATAGCAATATTTGCTGCAATTACTTATGATAAAACCATGAAGATAAGTGCAATATCTGCATTTTCATGTTTAGTATCTTCTTTTTTAATAGCACTTTCAGGAGTTTTACTAGTTGAAATAGGTATTTTGAGTAACCCTAAAATGCTCATAGTTGGAGCAATAATGCCACTACTCCCAGGAGTTGCTTTTATAAAAGCCATCAGAGATTTAATATCAGGTAATTTAATATCAGGAATTTCTCGTGCTTTCGATGCTGCTATGATTATTATTGCAATTGCTTCTGGAGTCGGTTTTGTCCTTGATACATGGTATAGAATTGGAGGTCCTTTCTAATGACTGATATGTCGATGATTTTACATTTTTTATTTTCAGGCATTGCAACTGCTGGATTTGCTGTCTTTTTTAATGCACCACTTTATCTACTTCTTCCAGCTGGAATAACTGGTGGAGTTGGTTGGATTGTGTATGTATATTTGTTTAATTTCACTACGAACTCAATTTTTGCGGGTTTTATAGCTGCTGCTTTGGTTTCAGCGTGTAGTGAGATATTGGCTAGAAAACTAAAGCAACCAGCTATTGTATTTGTAATTCCAGGGATTCTTCCTCTGATACCAGGAATTGGATTATACAATACAATGTTATCTTTAATTCAAAAAAATTATGATTTAGCGATGTCAAAAGGTACTGATGCACTATTTTTAAGCGCTGCAATATCGCTTGGTGTATTGGTTGTAACTTCTTTTGTAAGAACATTAAACCTTTTGAAAATACGAAAGAATTTTATTCCTCAAAGAAAATCAAAATAAAAATATAAAAATAGCAATGTACCTAAATCCTATAAATATACATTAAGCATTTATAAGAGTACATTGCTATTTTTAAATTATAATCATTTTAAAGGTCAATTAATATTCTTGTGATTACTGGTATAAATTCTCTACTATCTCTAAATTTTTTATCATTTTTCTTTAAATACAAATAACAAATTACTGTAAGACAAATCCCAACTAATCCACTTATAGCTTCAACCCCAGAGGTCATGCCAATTGCTTCCAATATATAGTATGTTCCTATTGTTCCAACAAGAAGCGCTACAAGAGGTATTATATAAGCCATCGCAGCTGCTTTTAATACATTCATGTTATCCATACTCACTTCTACATGGTCACCAACCTTCGCACCAATTGTATTGTCTACCTCTACTAATATCTCTTTTGACTCCGATGAGTCAGCAGTAGCACATTTTCCACAAGCAGCACAAGCTGAGTGTCTTTGCATTTTTAATTTTGCAGTTCTATCATCAACAATCTCCATAATAAATCCTTGTTGATTCATACCTAACCGCCCCCTTATTTTGTAAATTTATTTATGGTATCCATAAGTTCTTTTATCATCTCTTCAGTTTTTTCACTATCATCATGTTTGATACTTTCTGCTACACATCCTTTTATATGATTTTCCAAAATAATTGTGCCTACTCTATTTATAGCAGACCTTATAGCGGATATTTGAACTAATATATCAACACAATAA
Source organism: Clostridioides sp. ZZV15-6388 (assembly GCF_020657755.1). Classification (NCBI taxonomy): domain Bacteria; kingdom Bacillati; phylum Bacillota; class Clostridia; order Peptostreptococcales; family Peptostreptococcaceae; genus Clostridioides; species Clostridioides sp. ZZV15-6388. Next base: position 12,180 of record NZ_JAGWCU010000002.1, read on the forward strand.
CGCTCCTCTTCTACCATCTTTTGTATTCCTTTAACTTGACCTTCTATTCTTTTTAATCTTTTTATAAGAGCTTCTCGCTCATTGTTTGGTGCTAATTTTCTTTCTTCCATAAATTCACCTCATACTCTTATGATGTTCTATACAATTATGATTTACTTACCAATTTGCTTAAAATATAATACAGTTATTACTATTATAAATGCTAAAATTGATATTGCTATAGACCTGCTCTGATGCTTAGTTTGCTCCATACTTAATTTACCATTCATTTTAAACCCTGCTAATGGAAATAAAAATATAACTAATGCGTCAATTCCAAGTACAATTTGGGCTGCAATAGTCCATTTGCTCAAAAAGCAAAATATTCCACCTACACCTAAAAGAACCTCTAATATATTTATAAACTTATACGTAGGTTTTTTTATTATATATTCTTCAATTTTTTCCTTACATTCTGTACGACATGGATATATATCGGTATTGTCATCATATTTTATAGCCAATTTATTATTTGGTGACTTTATATCCCTGTTACAGTAAAGACATTTTTTCATTTTATGTTCTCCTCATAGTATTCCTCTTAAGAAATTTTATCTAAATTATTATTGTTTCAATACTATTATACCAAATAGATACAAAAAACAAAAATAAAAGGACTCATTTTAGCTATTTCTTTTATATTACTACTTAATTTATAATAATAGTTAGACAAAATTATTTATATTTAGTTTAATTGTTATATAATCTAAAATAAGTCAAATTTGTATGAGAGGTTAAAATGAAACAAATAGAATTAGCTATTGTAAGCTTAAAAAAAGATGCTGGAAAAATTTACGAAGACCAAATAAGACAATTTCTAGGTAACAATATAAAAATAAACTTATACTCATTTGAAGAGGGAAATCTAAAATTTTTTAAAGAAAAACTAATCCTTTTATCTGCTTATTTAAAATATGATGAAATAGCAAAATTATCTCATCATGATGCTCAAATTATCGTTCCTAAGTTGACATTTGAAAAGAATAGTATAGATATGATATCTAAATTAGAAAAAAATAAAACTATTTATGTATATAATCTAAGCAAGGATATGTCTATAGAGACAATCTCTTTAATACATAGACTAGGAATAGATAATATCAATATCTTACCCTGTTATCCAGAAATAGAATTTACTCCTACAGATGCCATAATTCTAACTCCTGGAGAAAAAATCTTGCCCAATTTTAAAAATTGTGAAGTTATAGACTTAAAATATAGAATAATAGATTTAAGTTGTATTGTTGAAATTGCCACAAAAACTAAGTTAAAACATCTAATAAAAGATGACTTAATAAAAAAATATGTAGAAAAAATAATTCCTACAAGCTATAGTACAGGCGAATTATTGTTAGATGCAAATAAATTTGAAAGGCAATTTGATTTGTTGTTATCTATAATTGATGATGGAATTATATGCACAAATAATGATGGAATTATACAATTTTACAATCATATCGCTAGAAAAATTTTATCTATAAATGCAAATGAAATGATTGATGTATTTATTGGTGAATGTATAAAAGATATTAACTTTCAAAACATATTAAACAATAAAACTCTATTTTATGAGAAATTAATTAAGATAAATCATATTGACATAAATTTAGAGATTAAACATATACAATTGAATGTATTTGATGGTTTTATATTAAAGATGACTAAGTTTTCTCAATTAGAAAAAAAACAAGCTAAGCTAAGAGCACAACTAGTAAACTCTGGTAATATCAGTAAGTATACTTTTGATGACATATTAGGTTCTAGTATACAAACTATTAATACTAAAAAAATTGCCAATAAAATGGCTCAATCAAACTCATCAATCTTAATAATTGGCGAAAGTGGTACTGGTAAAGAATTATTTGCACAATCTATTCACAGTGCTTCTAAAAGAAATTGTGGACCTTTTGTAGCAGTAAATTGCAGCACTTTTCAAGAAAGTTTATTGCAAAGTGAATTATTTGGTTATGATGAAGGTGCCTTTACTGGAGCTAAAAAGGGCGGAAAAATGGGTTTATTTGAATTAGCAAACAATGGAACTATATTCTTAGATGAAATTGGTGAGATGGATTTAAATTCTCAATCTAAATTGCTCAGAGTTATACAGGAAAAACAAGTAAGGCGTATTAGTTCAAATAATGTTATTGACATTGATGTAAGAATAATTGCTGCTACTAATAGAAATTTAAAAGAACTTGTATCTAAAGGTAAATTTAGAAGAGATTTGTATTTTAGGTTAAATGTTCTTCCTCTTAAAATACATCCTCTTAGAGAAAGACCTGCTGATATATTTGAAATCTTCGAATCACTAACGTATGATATACCATGCAATTTTAATCTAAGTGACGAAGTTAAGGAAATTTTCAAAATATATAAATGGGAAGGAAATGTAAGAGAATTAAGAAACTTAGGAGAATATTTCTGTTATCTAGGAAAAGATGTTATAGAAATATGTGACTTACCTGAATATATATTAGATACTATAGATGAAAATTATAGCAAAACTGTTTGTAATAAAGTAACAGAAAAAATATCTAAATACCAATTTAATATTAATAAAGACAAAAACTTCATCAAACATGACTATAATTTTAAAAGACCATTAGATGAATATATCTTTATATTGGATAATTTAAATAAAGCTTACGATTTAAAAGAACGAATTGGTAGAAAAAGCTTATACAAAATAGCTTTAAACGAAAATAGATTTTTGACAGAACAACAAATTAGAAATATACTTTTGGAATTACAAGAATTTGGATTTGTAAATATACTTGTTGGTCGTGGTGGTTCAGTTATAACCCTTAAAGGAATCGAGTTTCTAAAAAAAATAAATGGGTTTAATAATGAAAACAGTTCAACCATTTAAACCTATTTAATTGTATTTTAATAAATTTAACAATTTTTTAAAATAACCTTTTCCAAATAAAATTAAATAAATTTAATAATTTCATATCTTCCAACCTCTGGTATTACTTAATATCACGAATTAATTTTTAATTAAATATTTTTAATATCTATTTTGGCATATTGCTTGCTAAATACTATAAGTATAAATTTAAAAATTACTGGAGGTATTTATAATGAATTACAATTTTAATGAAATTATTGATAGAGGTAATAATTTTTCAGCTAAATGGTCAGAGATGGATAAAAAATATGGTACTAATGATTTACTTCCTATGTGGGTAGCTGATATGGATTTTAAAGCTGCTCCGTGTATAATTAATGCCTTAAGACATAGGCTAGAACAAGAGATTTACGGTTATACAACAAGACCAGATTCTTACAATGAATCTATAGTGAATTGGTTGGATAAAAGACATAATTGGAAGATAAAAAGTGAATGGTTAGTTTATAGCCCAGGTGTTATCCCAGCAATAAGCCTTTTAATAAATGAGCTTACAAAAGAAAACGATAAAATAATGATACAGGAACCAGTTTACAGCCCTTTTAATAGTGTTGTAAAAAATAATAATAGAGAACTAGTTATAAGCCCACTACAAAAATTAGAAAATGGAAACTATATAATGGACTATGAAGACATTGAAAGTAAAATCAAAGATGTAAAATTGTTTATACTTTGCAATCCTCACAATCCAGTTGGAAGAGTATGGACAAAGGATGAATTAAAGAAACTAGGAGATATTTGCCTTAAATACGGTGTAAAGGTTATATCAGATGAAATACACAGTGATATTATATTTAAAAATCATAAACATATACCTATGGCATCTATATCTAAAGATTTTGAAAAAAATACAATTACTTGTATGGCACCAACTAAAACTTTTAATATAGCAGGTCTTCAATCTTCATATGTTGTACTACCTGATGAAAAAGATTATAAATTGTTAGATAATGCATTTACTAGAATTGATATAAAGAGAAATAACTGTTTTAGTTTAGTTGCAACAGAAGCTTCATATAACAATGGTGAGCCTTGGCTAGAGTCATTCTTAGAGTACTTAGAATCTAATATAGATTTTGCTATAAAATATATAAATGAAAATATGCCAAAACTTAAAGTCAGAAAACCAGAAGGTACTTATTTATTATGGGTAGATTTTAGCCAACTTGGATTAAGTGATGAAGAATTAGAAAATCTATTAGTAAAAAAAGGTAAAGTTGCCTTAAATCAAGGAAGTAGTTTTGGTATTGGAGGAAGCGGATATCAAAGAATAAACTTAGCTTGTCCAAGAAGCATGGTTGAAGAAGCTCTTATAAGAATAAAAAATGCAATTAACTAAAAACATTTAAGGAGAATTTGCGCTATGAAAATAGGTACAGAAAGAAAAAGACCTTCATTTAGATATTCGTTATTAGTAATGCTTGCGATAATAGCTTTAACATCGGTTGGTATAGTTCTATTTAAAGCTTCTATAACTACAATGTTTTTACTTTCATGGCTTATAGTAGTTCCAGCAGCTATGAGACTTGGTTATACTAATGAAGAAATAGAAGCTTTTGGATTTGAAGTTGGTAAAGATGCCTTTCAATCAAATTTAATTATACTTTCTGTTGGGGTACTAATAGCAGCTTGGATAGCTGCTGGTACAATCCCAACAGTAGTATATAGTGGTCTGACAATAATAACACCTAAGTATTTTTTACTTACAACATTAATAGTCTGTTCACTTACTTCTGTTGCTACTGGTACATCTTGGGGAACGCTTGGAACGTCTGGTATGGCAATGATGAGTATTGGTACTAGTATGGGTATTCCCCTTGGCTTAACAGCTGGTGCAGTCATATCCGGTGCTTTTTTTGGAGATAAAATGTCTCCTCTATCCGACTCTACAAATCTAGCTGCTGCGGTTTGTAAAACAGATGTAATTACTCATATGAAACACATGGTTTACACAACAGGACCTGCATATATAATATGTATCGTTTTGTACACTGTAATTGGGCTTAAGTATTCAAATAATACTATTGACTATGTTCAAATAAATCAAATCAAAGATGTATTAAATTCAAACTTTCATATTGGTTTAGTCGCAATGATTCCAATACTATTCTTATTATTACTTTTATTGTTACAAAAGCCTCCTATTATATCTATATTAAGTTCAGCTATTATGGGGCTTATTATAGCTGTAATTCAAGAAGGAGAAAAAATAGGTGATGTCTTAAATTACATGTTATCAGGATTTACTATAGACACAGGATTTATTTATGCTGATAAATTATTAAATCGTGGTGGAATAATGAGTATGGCTGAAACCGTTTTACTAGTCTTTGTAGTTTTCGTTATTGCTGGAATTCTCCAAAAAACTGGATTCTTAGAAGTATTACTTCAACCAATGATAAATAAAATAGGAAAATCAAGAACTAAGTTAGTTGGCTCTACTTTCATAGTAAGCTACTTTGCAAATGCATTTAGTTCATCCATGATGTTCACATCAGTATTTGTTGGAACTTTAATGTCCCCAATATATAAGGAATTTAGGCTAAAACCACAAAATTTATCTAGAATTATAGAAGATACAGCAACCCTTGGCGGTCCATTAATACCATGGAATTCAAATGCTGTTTTCTGTGCCCAAACTCTTGGCGTAAGTCCACTTGAATTTATTCCATACTGTTTTCTAAGTTGGATTACGCCTATAATTTCATTTATTTATGGTGTCACAGGTTTTACCATGCTTACATATACAGATGATGAAATAGAAGATTTAGAAATATCTACTACTATGCAGAGAAGAGTTGATTAAAATATGCATTTTAAATACTATTACTTAATCCAAGATATTATAGGTGTATTATTGGCATTTATAGGGCTTCGAATGACCATTCTCAGTTTTAAAATAATATCGATAAAGGGTATTTCAATAAATACAATTTTAATTCTAATTAAATACTGTTTATTTACAATTGCAGGGATAAATCTATTGATATTCAATTTTGGCATTAAACATTGGATTTTAAGTATTTGTATATTAATAATATCTACAATAATAACTCCTAGAATTAAGTTATCAAAATAGAAATCATTATTAAAATCAACATTTCATAATAATAAAGAGACTGCCATTAATATTAAGACAGTCTCTTTATTATTTATTATCTATAAGTTTAGATAACTGGTGTATCAGATAGGTAATCATTACTTACATAGCCATATCCACCATTATATTTTATTTTTACCCATCCAGTAGCAAACATTTCTACAGTTTCTACCTTACTTCCATATGGAAGTTGTCCTATTTTTTCATCTTCCGTACTTGGTCCTTTTCTAACATTTAGACCATCTTTTTCTTTTACATATTTTATCTTAACATTTTCACTATTATTATTAGGTTTATTATTTGTTAGATAAGACCCACTGACATATCCAATATCGTCATTGTATTTTATCTTAACCCATCCCGTTTTTAGTACTTCTAAAACTTCTACTTCATCACCATTATTTAGATAACCTACTACAGAAGCTTCTATTGTAGCATCACTTCTTACATTTACTTTATCTGTATTAGCTACATACATTACTTTCTTACCAATACTACTTCCTTGTAAAGCTTTTAGCTCTGTAAATGCATTTTCATTTCCACCACTACCAACCTGAGTTATAGCAGTCGCCTTTTTATTTGTAAACATACTCTTTTGAGTTGCACTCAATTTATCTCCTACTATAAGTACTGGAGAATTTTCTTTTGATGCTAATACACCTACTGCTAGAGCATCTATAAGTTGATTTTGTTTTTTCATTCCATCTTTAGCTACAAATACATTATCTAAATTATTTGATGTATAAAATTTTTCTATTACTTTTCCATTTGTTTCATTTCTATCTGCTCCACCTATTCTTTCTGAATTTGGCAGACTTTGTTTTATTTTATCTGATACAGCATTAGTAGAGCCTATTATGTATGACTTACTTATATTTTTAGAGGCTATAAAATCCTTAAAACTAGACACTCCAGATGCATCAGAAACTGGAAGTATAACCATACCATTAGTAGCAGCTACAGAAGCTATACTAACTGCATCTGCAAGACCTGTATATCCATTTATAACAGCTATTTCTGATATGTCTTTTAAACCTTCTATCTTTTTAGCTATGTTCAAAGCTGTCTGATGTCTGTCACTACCACCAATTCTATCAACTGTTAGGTTATTAGATTCTAGTTGTTTTTGTACATTGTCTGATACAGAGCCAGATAGTCCAATTATATAAACTTTTTTAACACCTAATCTTTCTAATTCTTTCTTAGTTTGCAAATTTAAATTATTTTTTTCTGTAAGTAGTATTGGAGCGTTCTTTAATTTAGCAAATGGTGTAACAGATAATGCGTCTACAATAGATTCACTATTAACTATTACAGCCTCATTTGCACTACTCCAACCTTCTTTACTTACTTCAATAGCTGTCTGATATCTATCCTTTCCTATTAAAGTATTTTCTGTTGCCGTTCTTCCCATTTCATTTGCATATGATATTGATGATAAACTTAAAACTAGAGATAAACACAATACTGATGATATTGATTTTGTTAATTTCATATTAACTCCCCCTAAAATTATTGTATCTACAATTTTTATTTACTCTAAATATTATATCACAATAATTTAACCTATATCATCTATTCTAAAGCATCAATAAAATACAACTTTATTATTCTCCAAAAGTTTGAAACTTATCTAGGCTTCCATATCTATTCATTAGAATATCCCATTCATGCTCATCATAAAACTCACAATTTCCACTGCTATAGTATTTTGCTACTTCAACAACAAATCTTCCTGCACTTTCTAAATCAGAATAATTACTTGCTCCAGTTGCACATCCAGCAACTGTTGTCTCAGTTGTTATAGCAACTCCTACTACAGGTGCTTTTGTAGCTACAGCTGGCTGAAGAATACTATTTATATGATATAAACCATTTCCATATGGAGTTATATCTTGTATTGACACAGGAAATACATAAGGAAGTCTTCCTGTAGTAGTCTGCATTATATCTAATAAATCATTACTTGTTTTTAGAATATATCCTTCTTTTATTGTAGGAGATATAGCAAATCCTCTTGTATTTATAACTCTATTACCTTTAGTTGTATCTATTGATAATATAGCATCACAACTTAAATCAACTTCGTTTTCATTCATAGTTCTCATGTCAATTGGAGAATCCATAAATGGAACTGGTTTATGTTCTTTAGTAGGTGCATCTGGACATATGTGAGTTGAAACTATTACATCTCCATCAATAAAATCTCCCTTATTATGCATGTCCAATAATTTTGCTCCTACTGCTATTGCTACTAAAGCTCCATCAGCATCAGAAACCATACCTATCATTTCTGGTCTCGCTCCAATACCTCCTAGTCTTCCTAAGACACCTAATGTCTTAGCTGTTCCTCCTGATGATTTTCCATTTTTACCTTGTATTGTAAACTTTACTAAATCAGTAGACCCTTTTTCCGTACTTAAAGTTTTTACTAATATATTCTTCCCACCATAGCTTTCCAAATATTTTTTTACACATTCTCCATCTACTTCTGCGCTATCAATAATATCATAAACTTCCAAAATTTGTTTTAACATCATATTTGCTCACCATCCAATTTTATTTCTCTTATTTATAATTTTTGTGTAAATATTTTTCCTTTTATTTTTATAAATATTACAGCATTTTTTTCTTTTATTTATATCTTTATAAACTTTTTCCTATTGTTTCACTTATTTTATTTGAGCTCTTATAAACTTTTTCTTATAATCTTTCATATCTTATTTATTTTTATAAACTTCTTCCTAAGTATTTGTTTTATTTATAATTTTATAGGTATTGTATTGCTCTTTAAATTTAATTAATTTTAATTCTTCAATCAATTAAATTACTACACATCCTAATTAACTCCAATTATTTTTTTATTTAATATATCTTCTATATCTTTTAATAATTCTTCTTGTGTCATTGTTATTGAAAGTTTTAAATTTTCTTTAGAAGTTTTTATTAAAACTATCTCTTGCCCTTCTCTGATTTCTGCTGATGTAACAGGCATACTTGTGTTTTTATCAAAAGTCATAATTAAATCTGGAAACGTTGCTATTCTATTATTGTCTTTATCTATTGTCATATATTCATTCCAAAAAGTTACCTCATAACCATTTACAATCAATTTACCTACATCAAATCCACCTGTAGTTTCTAACTCTAAAGTTTCTATTGTTCCTTCTGAAACTACCTCTCCATTCAAAAATTCGACAACGTTGTTTATTGCTTTATCTTTTGATATTTCTAGACCTAAGTAGAACTCTTTACCCAAATCTATTGCATGACTTATGCCTCCTATAGCAGCATTTTCTTTTACAACAGAAGCTTTTACAGGATTTCTAGCTACAGCAACTAGTCCTTCTGCTGCTACAGCACACTGTCTAACAAGTCCTGCTGTCTTATTTAAAGAACCCTCTACAAATCCCTCTATATGATTATCAAGTTCTGGATTTCCACCAGACACAGCTTGATAAGACTTATATGTTTTATCTCTATGTAATCCAAGGCTTCCCATCAGGCCTGTTGGATGGGCTCTACCATTACAAGGTGCATCTATTAGTGGTATTTTAAGCACAGAAGACTGAAGCCATCCATTTATTGTTGCACACCCTCCATTTTCATTAGTAATAATACCTTGTATATCTAATCCTAGTTTATCAATAAATATTTTGACTGTGTTTATATAATCATCATTATCAGCATACTTAAGTGGTGCTGCTGGAGCTCCTACTGCAGATACATTTAAAACAATTGCGTCATCATGTAATTCATCTATACTTATTAGCTCTGGAAACCCATATTGTAAGGCATATTCCCCCATATCTCTTCCACTTTCCTTTGCACCGCCACCTCCTCCACCTAAAATTGTACCTCCTATTAAAGCATATTCTAATATTTCCTTAGTTAACTTCATATTAAATATCTCCTTTATTAGTTAGATTATGTAAATATATTAGTAACTATTTAAATAACTTTATGATATATTATAGTTTATTATACAAGCTTTGTATTATAATGTATAATATATAATTAATTATCAAATTTATATAATTCAAGTTATATTAAAAGAGGTGTATTTTATATTATGGATTTATTGCATCTTAAGTATTTTCAAACTGTCGCTAGAATGGAACACATAACAAAAGCATCACAAAAACTAAACATAGCACAACCAGCTTTAAGTAAAACCATATCTTCTTTAGAAAAAGAACTTGGAGTTCAGTTATTCGATAGAAAGGGAAGATATATTGTACTAAATGAGTACGGTAGATTATTTCTAAAAAGGGTGGATAGTATTTTAGATTTAGTAGAAATGTCAAAGAAAGAATTACAAGATATTTCCTTAGAAAACTCTGGTGAAGTAAAAATATTAGCTACAGCAGCTGCTAATGTATTACCACCACTTTTGAGTAACTTTAGAAAACTATATCCTAATATTACCTTTAATGTTTCACATACTCTACCATCTTCTTATAAGAAAAGTGATTTTGATTTGTATATATCTTCTTCATTTACAAAATTAAACTCAGAAAATAATATAACATTAACCTGTGAGGAAATATTATTAGGAGTTTCAATAAACCACTCTCTATCATTAAAGGATGGGGTTTATCTAAATGAAGTTTCAGACGAAAACTTTATCGTTATAACTAAAGGTGAAAATTATAGAGAAATAATAGATATATTATGTGAATCAGCTAATTTCAAGCCAAAAATAGCCTTTGAATCCGATTCTCCATATACAATCTATGCTCTTATAAAATCACTTCAAGGAGTTGGATTTATATGTGGAAAATCATGGGGCTTATCTCGAGACCCTGAAATTAAACTATTACATATAAAAGATATTGAATTTAAAAGATATTTAAATCTTTCATGGTTTAGTGAGAATTATGCATCTAAAGCAGTCTTATTATTTAAAGACTTTCTTATAAATTATTTCAAAAATCTTTAAAGCAAAGCTGGTATTATTAAAGAGGATATATCAAATAGAGTTAATAACTTTATCTTTAACGTTTGACATATCCTCCTATTTTTATTTTTTATCGAAATTGTACCTTAACATATAATGTAAAATTATATATTGTAACTATTTTTTCTGTCCTTTAAGTAGGGAATATCGTTCCTATATTTTTCTATTTCATCTAGGTCAATCTCTTCTAATATATATTTTTCTCTATATGTATCTAATTGACTTATTATAGTTCCTCTAGGATTACATATTTTACTCTTTCCAAACAGTATCAAATTAGGGTCATTACTTACTAAGTTCACTCCTACTGTATAGACAGTATTTTCTAAAGCTCTTTGAGATACGTTTAAATCCCACATATCTTCATCTTGTATTCTCCACGCAGAAGGTATAAATATTATTTCAGAGCCTTTTAATGTCAATTCTCTAGCAACTTCTGGGAATCCTGCATCATAGCATATCATCACACCAAATTTACCAAAGTCTGCATCATATACATTTACTTTTTCCCCTGCTTTAAAGTATACTGCTTCCAATGACCATAGGTGATTTTTACAGTATTCCCCCATCATATTACCCTGTCTATCGAATATAACAGCTGAGTTGAAAACATGCGTAGAGTCCTTTTCTAAAGTTCCATATGGAGATATTAGGTATACATTATTTCTTTTAGCTGCTTCTGACATTGATTCTTCTATGTATTTGTTATGTTCTCTTATTAGGTCTAATGTTTTAATTCCGCCTAAATATTCTAAGTTATATCCTGTAGCAAATAATTCTGGCAGACAAATAATATCTGCACCTTGATTTCCTAAATCATCTATCATATCTACTGCTTTTTCTATATTTTTTTTAACATCTCCAAGTACACTATGTTGTTGAATTATACCTATTTTCACTTTGCGACTCATACAAATTCCCCCTTTATTTATCTTTACTTCCAAAACATTTCATTAGTATATAATAAAGAATCATACTCACTACGATTCCATTTATTGGTGGTATTAAGAAACTTATTTTTGAAGTATAATATGATGCTGCAAAACCAATCAACCAACTTATTACTGCAATCCAATTTATTCCTTCTCTGTGTTTATAAGTTCTTCCTTGTATAAAATAATATTCGCACCACATAATTCCTGCTATAGCTGGAACTGCTATTCCTAAGAAAGATAAGAATGATTGGAATTTGAATATTATACCAGTAGCTGCTATTGTTGTACCTATTAGACCTGCAACCAAAGTTAATACATTTCTCTTTACATTTGGAAAAATAGTTTTTAGTGCCAATCCACCAGAATAGGCATTTGATACATTGGTTGACCAAGATGCAAGTATTAAAATAACAAATGCTATCCATCCAAACCCTAAATTAGCCAATACTTCTGTTATATCCCAAGTAGGAGCACCCATAGACATTACACCTGCTGCAACTTGTTGGAACAATGAAATAATACCTAATCCTAAAAAACCAATTATCCAAATATCTTTTACTCCTCTTGTATATCTTAATTGGTCAGGTGATATAATCGCACCAACTATGATAAGACCAACAACCATATTTAATCCTTCAACCATGCTCATTGTTGTCTGAGGAGTGTAATTGTAAATGGCTTCAACTCCATAAGTAGAAAAAGCTTTAAAAACTCCCCAAGCCATTAATATTATAAGTGGTGGTATAACTAAGTAATTAAACTTAGCCATTGCCTTAAAACCATACAAAGCAAAAACTACCATTAATAATCCAAGTATAACTGTGACTAGTGTTAAGTTTACACTTGGAAATATTTTTTGTACTGATAATCCAGCAACTCCTGCTTGTACACCAAACCAACCAAAGCTAGTTATTCCAAGCAATAGAGATATAAGATATTTTCCACCTATCTCTCCAAATGCCCCCTTAGCTAATACATATGTATTTAACCCTTCTTTGCAACCAATATAACCTTGTATCATAATAATTGCGACTAATATTAAGTTCCCTATAATTGATGTAATAATCATATTGGAAAGAGTCATTCCTAAAATTAAGGTTCCTCCAACCATTAATTCTGATATGGCTATATTAGAGCCAAGCATATTAAATAATGGAGCTAACCATCCAACTCTTTCCTCTTTTGGAACTGGATTTAAAACTAATTCTTCTCTCTCTTGCAAGATTATCCCTCCCTTTCTTTGTAAAAGAATCTTTTCTACTTTTTTCTACATTTTTTTCATGCTTGATAGTTTTTTTTCTTTCTATAATTATAATTCTACTCTACAAAAAAGTATAATATATAGTTTATTATCAATTTGATATAATTTAAGTTATAGATAGATAAATGGTCTAAAATTATTATTTAAATTTAGACTATTCACACATATTTTAAATTTATTTCAGTTTTATTAGAATTATACTTTTTTTATTAAAATTTTATAACATATAATTTATTCTCAAATATTTTTTATAAATGCTTATAAATACTTCTAATTTAACCTATTCTAACTTATTTTTAGTGAATTTATTACAACTTTACTAATCAAATTTAGTCTAAATTTTCTGATTATTACTATAAAAATAGTTTTTCAAACAAAATTTACTTAAAAACGAATTCACGATAAAATTTTTAAATATAGTATTTTTGTTATAGTGAATATAAATATAAAGAAGGATGTGTAAAATTATGGTTAAAAGACCAAAGATAAAGATAACTTTAATAGATAAAAAAGAAAAAGGTGCTTGCCACTATGGGCATAAAATTAGTAATTCTTTTGGATTTATTTTTTATTAAAAAAGGGAGTCGCCTATTTTTTAGTTCGACATCCCCTTTATAGGTTTCAATTGTAGAAAAGATTATCAAAAATCATATTCATAATTTTATTTATACTACCCCAACTGCAGCTAATATTATACAAATAACCATAACTGAAATTAATATCGTAGTTGTCTTGACTTTTTTTCCTAATAACCAATACATAATTCCAAATATCATAGCTGGAAGCATACATGGCATTATTTGGTCTAAGTAAGTTTGAATAGGCTCTGCCCATTCCCCACTACCTACATTAACACTAAGTTTTAGTATTACATTAGAGGCAGTCATACCTCCAATTACCATAAGCCCTAGCATTGATGCTGCTTCCATAACTTTTGAGACTATATTTGAGCCACTTACATCTTTAAAAAATTGAGTTCCATACTTAAATCCTTTATCTAGACATATATAACGAATAATAAAGTGAGGAACATTTATTATTAGAAGAAATAAAATTGGACCCATTATATTCCCCTGAGAAGCTAAAGCTATACCAACTCCAGCTGCTATAAGCTTTAATGTTCCCCAGAAAAATGAATCTCCTATTCCAGAAACTGGTCCCATTAAACTTGACTTAACTGCATTTATACTCTTTGCATCAAATTCTTCATTCTTTGCATTTTCTTCTTCCATAGCTCCAGATATACCAACCAAAAGAGTACTTATATGAGGTGTAACTGACATAAATTCAAGATGTCTTTTTAAAGCTTGAGCTTTTTTTTCTTTATCATCTTTATATAATCTACGGATTATTGGTGCCATCATATATGCATATGCTATATTTTGCATACGTTCGTAGTTCCAAGATGAATCTAATGTTAGAGATCTTCTAAAACATTTCCAAAAGTCTTTTCTTGTTATTTTGCTATCTGGCGAAATTGTTTCTAATTTTTTAGAATTCGTTGTCATCCACTACTACCTCCTTTTCTCCTACAAAGTTAACATATATTAGAGCTACTGCTAATCCAAATAATGCAACTCCTGTTACTGTTATTTTTAAATAAGCAACCATTATAAATCCTAATAATAAGAATGCTATCGTTTTCTTATTAAGCATCATTCTAGCTAACATGGCAAAACCTATTGCTGGTATCACGCCTGCTGCAACATCCATACCATGAATTACATATGATGGTATAAATGAAAGTATCTTTTCTATTACTGGAACACCTAATGAGAATCCTGTACCTACTATTATTGCTAGTATTAATTTATTACCTATACCAAATAATAATTGTATACGTTCTACACCTTCAATGTTACCATCTTCTGCGTAACGGTCAGCAAGATGAGCTCCCCATGTAAGTACTACTGTCATTAAGAAGTTGTCTATAAGTAATACTAAAGTTGCTATAGGAACTGCAAGTACAACTGCTGCGGATACATCTTGACCAGTTAATATTACAAATGCTGTGGCAATAATAGAACCAGATACAAAGTCAGGAGGATTACTTGCTCCAACTGGGAATGCACCCATAAATACTAGTTCTAATGTTGACCCTATTACTATACCTGTACGTAAATCTCCTAGTGCTAAACCAACAAGTGGTGCAACCACTATAGGTCTATTATGCATTGTAGAACCTACAAAACAATGCATATATGCAAAGAATGCAATTAGAGTTATTAGAATAACTTGTGTAAATTCCATTTTTATCCCCCTAAAAATTATATTAATTTCATTACATTTGTAGCATCATCATCAGGAACTAATTGTACGAATACATTTATACCTTCTGAATCTAATTCTTTAATCATGTTTATATCATCCTTTGATACATGAACTGCCTTAGATATATTTTCACGATTATCATCTGATTTTGTTCCACCAAGGTTTATTGATTTAATAGATTTAACTTCTTTAGATAGTCTATAAACATCTTCTACAGATTCGCAAAGTATCAAAAGATTGTATTTATCAGTAACACCTGAATTAAGTGCTTTTATAGAATCTGCTATACTTTTCATTACAAGTTTGACATTAGATGGCTTAGCCATTTTAAGCCCTGCCATTCTTAAATCATCCTTTAATAATTCATCACTTGCTATTAGTATGCAATCTGTATTTAAAAACTTTGTCCATGTAAATGCTACTTGTCCATGTATAAGTCTGTGGTCTACCCTTACTAATTTAATCATTATAATTCCTCCCTAATTCTTTTTATTTCATCCATAAATGTTTTTACGTGTTCTGCACTAACATCTCCAAAGTCTTGGTAATTATCTTTGAAGTAACTTCCTATTATTGCCATATCCCCTATTTCAAGTTGCTTTTTTGCGTTTTCTAATGTAACTCCAGCTGCAATAACTAAAGGGAAATCTCCTACATTTTTACGGAATAATTCTATTTTTTCCATTGATGTTTCTTGCCCTGTGGCATTTTCTGTAACTGCTATAGCATCACATCTTGTCATCCCTATTTTTAAATCTTCTTCAACAGTATTTTCTGATAAAACTGGTTGGTACTTAAAACGTACCCCTCCAATTAAATAAGCTTGACATTTTGAGCGGTGTAATTTGAAAAATTCTTCTAAAGTAGCTTCATCTCTAGGTTTAACATGACCTACTACAGAGTCAACTTGTACATATCTTGCATTATATCTTGTTGCTAGTTCAAATCCCATAGTATCAATGTTTAAGCAGTTTACTCCATATGGTATTGATAAATTGGATTTTGATACATATTCAAGTATTCTTTCTAAATCATAGTAATTTCCGTAGTAATTTTCTAACATTATTCCATCTACACCATTTTCTTCTAAGATACTAATTTCTTTTTTAGCTCTTTCAAAAATATCATCTGAAGTATCTCCCTTTAAGTGTATCATTGCTATAATTGGCTTTTTGTTTTTAAAAACTGATAATATTCCCTTATTGTCCATAAACTAAAATACCTCTTCTTCTTCATTTATTTGTAATGTTACATTTTGTATTCCCATTCTAGATTCTTTTGCTAACTGTTCTGCATCTTCAGTTGTTAATTTATCAGAAAATCTTGTAAGAAGCTCTAATACCATATTTAAGTTCATTCCTGAAAATAACTTAACATTATGTAACTTAGTTAACCTTAACATAGCAGTACATACACTTGCTCCGTATAAATCAGATAAAATTATATATTCACATTCTTTATCTTCTACTATTGTTTTTTCTAACTCTAAAGCAAAATCTGAAGCGCTTTGTCCAGGATATAAACTGTATGAATTAACGCAATTTGCTAAATCTCCTACTATCATTTTCACTGAATCTAAAAGCCCTTTTGAAAAGTCTCCATGAGACGCTAATATTATTTTTCTCATATTTATTCCTCTCCTAAGTGTAAATTATATTTCTGCTGATACTGCATATTTATACTTATCACTTCTTATAAATTGTTCATTGTAATATAAAACATCATTATTCTCTGTATATACTAATTGTCTTACTTTTAATAATGGCATATTGCTTGCACATTTAAGGTGGTCAGAATATTCTTTGTTTGAGTGTTTTACTTCAAATATATTTTCCACACGATTAGGCAGTGTACTTATATTGTTGGATATAACTTCCATTAAAGACTTATCTTCCAGCTCTTCTTTTAATAAAAACATGTAATCTATTCTAAAGTAATCAACTTCAAAAATAACAGGTACTTCATCTATTAATCGAAGTCTTTTAATACATATTATCTTCTCTTCTAGTTCAATATTTAAAGCTTCAGCCACCTGCTTATCAGCTTTTTTTATTAAAATAGAGATTATCTTAGTACTTGGTTTTGCATTAATACGATGACAAGAATTAGTGAAACTATTTCCCGCACATGTTGCTTCTATTCTCTCTGGTATAGTTACATAAGTTCCTTTTCCACGCTTTTTACATAATATATCTTCTTTTACAAGTTCATTAAGCGCATTTCTCACAGTTATACGACTTATATTAAACTCCTTACATAAGTCTACTTCAGATGGAAGTTTATCTCCTGGTTTATATATACCAGCTGCTATTTGTTTTTTTATATTGTCATATAGTTGTTGGTACAAAGGAATAAATGAATTTACCTCTAAGTCCATTTCTTTTTTTTGTTTTTTTTCATCCATTTTAGTCACCTCCTTATGTAGTATTTTTATAACATTATATAACAAGTTCTTTATTACATATTATAACAACTTGAAATCGTTGTCAATTTATTTTTAAATAATTTTTAATTTGGTAATTTTTTGATTTTTTTGTCTAATATGATATTTTATTGTTTGTAGTATCAGGTAGGAATAGTTTGACTTTTACTAATCTAACAGAATTCTTTTTTGGAATTGTGTAAACAATAGTTAATGGTACTTTTAATTGACAATTATTACTATTAGATAGTATAAAAAAAAGACGTCGCCCTATTTTTTAGTGCGACAGTCTTTTATATATTATCTCTTATTTATATATTACTCTTTATCTTTTATATCAACTTTTATACTTAATTCATCCAATTGCTCATCATCTGCTACTGTAGGAGCATTTGTCATAGGACAAACAGCATTTTGATTTTTAGGGAATGCAATAACTTCTCTTATATTTTCAGCTCCTGCAAGCAACATAACAAGTCTATCAAGCCCAAAAGCTAGACCAGCATGAGGAGGAGTTCCATATTTGAATGCTTCTAATAAGTAACCAAACTTCTCATTAGCTCTTTCTTCTGTAAAACCAAGTGCTTTAAACATTCTTGATTGAACATCTGAATTTGATATTCTAACACTTCCTCCACCTATTTCATATCCATTTAATACAATATCATAAGCTTTAGCTCTTAAAGATGATTTATCTCCATCTTCTAGTTTATCTAAATCTTCATCCATAGGTGATGTAAATGGGTGATGCATTGCTGCAAACTTACCTGTTTCTTCATCTTCTTCAAAAACTGGGAATTCAGTTACCCATAATAAGTTATATACATTCTTATCTAGTATATTAAGTCTATTTGCCACTTCAAGTCTAACTTGTCCTAAAGCATCAAATACTACTGAGTTTTTATCAGCTACAAATAAAAGTAAATCTCCTACTTCTGCATTCATTCTTGTAAGTATAGCATTCATTTCCTCTTCACTAAAGAATTTTGCTATTGGAGAAGTTACTCCATCTTGACCTACTTTCATCCAAGCAAGTCCTTTTGCTCTATATGTTTTAGCATGTTCTTCTAATGAAGATATTTGTTTTCTAGTAAAATCGTCAGCTTTTCCTTTTACATTTATACCTCTCACACTTTTTCCTGGTTGTGTAGCATCAGCAAACACCTTAAATCCACAATTACAAACAACATCAGATATATCTGTTAGCTCATAACCAAATCTAGTGTCTGGTTTGTCTGAACCATATCTAGCCATAGCTTCTGCATAAGTCATTTTAGGAAGTGGAAGTGTCAATTCTACATTTAAAACTTCTTTAAATATAACTTCAAGCAAACCTTCAATCATACTCATAACATCTTCTTGTTCAACAAAAGACATTTCACAGTCTATTTGTGTAAATTCTGGTTGTCTATCAGCTCTTAGGTCTTCATCTCTAAAACACTTAACTATTTGGAAATATCTATCCATTCCACTTACCATTAATAATTGTTTGTATAATTGTGGTGATTGTGGTAATGCATAAAATTTCCCTGGATTAACTCTACTTGGTACAAGATAATCTCTTGCTCCTTCTGGTGTTGGAGCAATTAAAAATGGTGTTTCTATTTCACAAAATCTATTATTTGATAAGTAATTTCTTGTAATATTCATTACTTTGTGTCTTAATTTTAAATTTCTTTGCATAGATGACTTTCTAAGGTCTAAGTATCTATATTTTAGTCTTAGTGCTTCTGAAACATCATCATCATCTTTTATATAAATAGGTGGAGTTTCTGATTTATTTAAAAGTCTAAGTTCAGTTGCAAATATCTCTATATCCCCAGTCGGCATGTTCGGGTTTTTAGACTGTCTTTCACATACTTTTCCTTTTACTGCTATTACAAACTCAGCACCTAATTTTTCAGCTTTTTCAAAAGCTTCTTTATCTACATCTGTGTCAAAAACTATTTGGCATAATCCACTTGTATCTCTTAAATCAACAAATACAAGTCCTCCTAAGTTTCTTTTTTTCTGTACCCATCCCATAAGTACAACTTCTTCATTTATGTTTTTTTCTCTCAACTCTCCACAGTAGTGAGTTCTCTTTAAACCCTTTAAAGTTTCCAAGATACTACCTCCATTTTATTTAATTTTAATGCTATATATTTATCTAATACACAAAACATCATACTTTCTTATTTTACAGCTTTTGCTTTAATTCTTCAACTAATGTACTTAATTTTACAGTAGTTTGCTCTGATGTTTTCATATTTTTTAATGTTGCAGTGTCATTTTTTAACTCGTCATCACCAATTACTATTGTAAATTTTGAATTTATTTTATCTGAATACTTAAATTGTGCTTTTACACTTCTTTCTATATGGTCTTTATCCGCACTTATATGATTTTGTCTCAAATCTTTCAACAATTTAAAGCTTCTTGTATTTGCTTCTTCACCTATGGTTACTATAAATATGTCTGTAGATTGAGGGTTTTCTATTTCAATTCCATTGCCTTCAAGTGTAAGTAAAAGTCTTTCAATACCTAATCCAAATCCAATTCCACTTATACCTTTTGGACCACCTAGTTGTTCAACAAGACCATCATATCTACCTCCACCACATACAGTACTTTGAGCACCTATATCATTAGATATAATTTCAAAAGCAGTTTTTCTATAGTAATCTAATCCTCTAACTATTGTTTTGTCAATTACAAAGTTTATATTCATTTCCTTTAAGTATTCTTGAAGTTTATCAAAGTGAGCTTTACAATCATCACACAAATGGTCTGCAATAAATGGTATATCTTTGATATTTTCTTTACATGTAGGGTTTTTACAGTCTATAACCCTCATTGGATTTTTTTCTCTTCTCTCATTACAAGTCTCACATAATATATCTGCTTTTGAATCAAGATATTCTTTTAATAAAGCATTGTACTCTTTTCTACAAACTGGACAACCCACTGAATTTATACTCACTACCAAATCATTTAATCCAACTTCATTAAAAAATTGAACAGCTAGTGCTATTATTTCAGCATCCATTGAAGGAGTATCACTTCCAAGTGCTTCTATACCAAATTGATGAAATTGTCTCTGTCTACCAGCTTGTGGTCTTTCGTATCTAAAACAAGGTGTAACATAAAATAATTTTGTTGGTTGAGTATCTGCATATAATTTATTCTCTATAAATGCTCTGACTACACCAGCTGTACCCTCTGGCTTTAGAGTAATTTCTCTATCCCCTTTATCTTTAAAAGAATACATTTCTTTTTGAACTATATCTGTAGTATCTCCAACACTTCTCTTAAAAAGTTCTGTATGTTCAAATATAGGAGTTACCATTTCCTCATAACCATATAAAGCACATATTTCTCTAAATTTATTTTCTACATAACGCCATTTATAAGCCTCTTTTGGAGTTATGTCTTTAGTTCCTCTGGGAGCTTTAGTCAACATTTTTATATACCTCTTCTTTCTTCCTTTTTATCATTTCATCTACTCTATCAATGTATTGTTCAACATTCTTTACATTTTCTACTCTTTCAATTCTATCTTCATCTACATAAACAAATTTTGATATAGCACCTGCACCCAAGGCATAGTTGCTTTGTTTTTCCTCCATAATTTGTATATTGTAAATACACTCATATCCTTCTTTAGCATAACCTATATTTTCTAAGTTACCTAGCATATGTTTTTGTCTGTACATATAATATGGATTAAGTCCCATATCCTTAGCATATTTCATTGATAAATCTATCATTTTTATCATTTCTTCATACTGAGTTAAATGTTCTTTGTACTTATCCATATTTATATTTAGGTTAGAAGCTCTTTTTATAGCTAATGTATGAACTGTAAGACTTTCAGGAGAAAGCTTTTTTATTTCCTCTAATGTATTTCTTACCATGTCTAAGTCTTCATCTATAAGTCCTAAAATTATATCCATATTTATATTGTCAAATCCCATATTTCGAGCCATAATAAAACAATCTACTAAATCAGAAACTTTATGTTCTCTTCCAATTTTAACTAAAGTCTCATCATTCATAGTTTGAGGATTTATACTAATTCTACTTACATTGTGTTTTTTTAATACACTTAATTTTTCTTTGGTAATAGTATCTGGTCTACCTGCTTCTACCGTAAACTCTTTAATTTTGCTTAAATCCAATTCTCTAAATAGAGCATTTATAAGTAAATCCAATTCTTCCTCATCCAATGTAGTAGGAGTTCCACCACCGATATATAGAGTTTCAATTTCTTTATTAGTATCCTCAATAACCTTGGCAAATCCTTTAATTTCTTCAATCAATTTATAAACATATTCTCTTTTTAAATGGCCAAATTGCTTTAATGAGTTTGAGGGAAATGAACAGTATACACATCTAGTTGGGCAGAATGGAATACTTACATAAAGAGAAATTTTATTTTTATCTATTGGATACATAAATAAGCGTTCTCTATTAGCTATTTCAAGAGCTAAATCTATTTTCTCATCCATTATAAAATAGTTATCTTTTAAAATAGTTCTTATACTATTATCATCTAGTTTTTCATCCATCAGATTGTGGACAATTTTGACTGGTCTGATACCAGTCAAAATGCCCCATGGAACATAAGAATTAAATATTTGTTTAAGTACTATAAACATACTTTTTTTAATACTTTCTTTGCATAATTTTCTAATATTTCTCTTACTTTCATTATCTAGTCTATCTAAAAACTCTTCAATCGTCTTATTATTACAAAATCCATTTAAAAACTCAGTATTTATATCTTTAATATTTTGCATTGATTCATACTTTAAGTTAGCACCTTCATAATACTCAGTAATTGAAAGTAAAGTATCATTTTCACAAACCAATCTATTTATTAAGTATATTGACTCCATACTATTGCTACAATCAGCAAAGTCATTAAATTTAAATTCACTAGTAAACAATTTTATAAGTTCTGCTACTTCATACTTATAATCATGTCCTTTTAAAAAAACATCCAACATCAACTTAACTCCTTCTATTAAACACTAGAAGAACCCCATCACTGATACAGTTATTAAATATTTGATACTATTTTTAAATATTAATATAAAATTACATGTAAGGATTTGTCTTCTTTTCAACACCTAGAGTACTAGTTGGTCCATGACCAGGGTATACTCTAACAGCATCTTCATATTTACATAATTTTTTAAGTGATTTCTCCATTTGGTGGAAATCTCCACTATATAAATCAGTTCTACCAATACTTCCAGCAAACAACGTATCTCCTGTGAACATGTCATCTTCAACTCTTATACACATACACCCTTGTGTATGACCTGGAGTATGCAAGAAAGTCATTTTTAATTCACCAATTTCAAGCTTATCTTTATCATTTACATATATATCTGCATCAAATTCTTGTGCACCACATCTCATTGTATAACTTAAGTTTTTATTTTTATCATTTAATAATTCTTTTTCATCAATATGTGCAACTACCTTAGCTCCAGTCTTCTCTTTAATATCTTTAACATACCCTATATGGTCACCATGTCCATGAGTAAGAATTATATATTCAACATTCAATCCATTTTCTTTTACAAAGCTTAATGTATCTACTAAACTTCCTCCTGGGTCTATAACTACACATTTTTTAGTTTTTTCATCACCTAATACATAAGTGTTTACTCCAAAATAACTATCTACAAATTTTTTTATAACCATTAAAGTTTTCCCCCTTAAAAAGATTTACTTGAGTCTAATAGTATTGTTACTGGTCCATCATTAGTTAATTCTACCATCATATGAGCTCCAAATTGACCTGTACCTACTGTTACACCTTTATCTTTGGCTTTTTTTACAAATTCTTCATACAAATCATTTGCAAGCTCTGGTCTAGCTGCGTTACTAAATCCAGGTCTTCTTCCTTTTCTACAGTCTCCATATAAAGTAAATTGAGATACTACTAAAAGTTCTCCACCTATGTCCATTAGAGATAAATTCATCTTATCATTTTCATCTTCAAAAATTCTTAGGTTTAATATTTTATCAATCATGTAGTCTACATCACTTGATTTATCATCATGAGTTACTCCCAACAGTACTAGCAACCCCTTATTTACTTGACCTATAATGTTTTCATCTACTGTAACTTTAGATGAAGATACTCTTTGTACTACTGCTCTCATATTTTCCTCCCTATTATTTTAACTCTAATTTGTCATTCTATAAATACTTTCTACACCAGGAATTGCTTTTAATTTTTTCATTAGAATTTTCAATTCCTCCGTGTCATTAACTTCTACAAGTAGATTTATACTTACAATACTATCTTTTCCTTTTCTTGCATTTATTCCATTTAAGCTAAGTTTATCCATTGCAACAATATGAGTTATTTCATTAACAATTCCTCTTCTGTCAGCAGCCTTTATTTGAATCTCAGCTTCAAACTTGCCTTTACCTGCTGAACTCCATGAAACTTCCACTAATCTATTTTGGAAGAAATCTCCATTATTATTTGCATTTGGACAATCCGCTCTGTGTATAGCTACACCTCTACCTTTAGTGATATACCCCACAATCTCATCTCCTGGAAGTGGATTACAACATTTAGCAAACCTTACTAAGATATTATCAAGTCCTTTTACTATAATACCTTGTGATGAATTTTTCTTTCTCTTTTTGCTGTATTCTGTTTCACTCATATTGTGTTTATTTAAATCTTCTTCTTGCATCTGTTGTTCTTTTTTTACTTTTTTAATTTCTTTTAAATACAAATCTTTTACTTTAGATACAACTTGAGATGACATTATACCACCATAACCTACAGTTGCAACTAAATCTTCAACACTTGGCTGATTAAATTTCTTGGCAACTAGTGCCATGTATTTTTCAACAAGAGGGTCTTTCTGTGGTATATCATGTTTCTTAAATTCTCTTTCTAATATGGTATTACCACGGTCAACATTTTCTTCTCTTCTTTCTTTCTTGAAAAATTGTCTAATTCTACTCTTTGCATTTGGTGTTTTTACTATGTTAAGCCAGTCTCGACTTGGACCATTAGAATTAGATGATGTAAGTACTTCAACAATATTACCATTTTGAAGCTTATAATCAATAGGTACTATTCTTCCGTCAATTTTTGCTCCAACACATTTATTTCCTACATTTGTATGAACTCTATAGGCAAAATCTATAGGAGTTGATTCTGCTGGTAATTCAATTACATCTCCTCGTGGAGTAAATACATAAACCTGACTATTAAATACATCTTCTTTAAGTGCATCCATAAATTCTTGTGGGTCTTTTAAATCTTTTTCCCACTCCATCATTTGTCTTAACCACTGAAGTTTCTCTTCAACTTTTACTTCTTTGCCAGAAATACCTTCTTTATATTTCCAGTGTGCTGCAATACCATTTTCTGCTATATTATGCATTTCATGAGTCCTTATTTGTATCTCTAAAGGCTCTCCATCAGGCCCTACAACAGTAGTGTGTAATGATTGGTACATATTTGGCTTTGGCATTGCTATATAGTCTTTAAATCTACCTGGAATAGGTCTCCATAATGTATGAACTATACCAAGTACAGCATAACAGTCTTTTACATTATCTACTAGTATTCTTACGGCTGTTAAATCAAAAATTTCTTCAAAAGTCTTGTGTTTTTTCTGCATTTTTCTATAAATGCTGTAAAAATGCTTTGGTCTACCATATACATCACATGGTATACTTAAATCTTTAAACTTATCTTTAAGAAGCTCAACAATCCCTTGTATATAGTCTTCTCTTTGACTTCTCTTCATTGACACTCTATCAACTAATTCATAGTACCCTTCTGGGTCCATAAACCTTAATGCTCTGTCTTCTAGTTCCCACTTTATCTTAGATATACCTAATCTGTGGGCTATACCTCCATAAATCTCTAGTGTTTCTTTTGCTTTATACTTTGCTTTTTCTGGAGGCATGTATTTTAATGTTCTCATATTATGCAATCTATCAGCAAGCTTTATAAGTATAACCCTTATATCTTTTGCCATTGCTAGAAACATTTTTCTTAAATTTTCAGATTGAGTTTCTTCTTTTGAACGATATTTTATCTGACCAAGTTTTGTTACTCCATCAACTAAATCCGCTACTTCTTTCCCAAATTCTTTTGTTATGTCTTCATAGGTATATTCTGTATCTTCTACAACATCATGAAGCAAACCTGCTGTTATAGTTTCAATATCTAATTCCATCTCTATTAAAATATTTGCCACTGCCAATGGATGAATAAAGTATGGTTCCCCAGATTTTCTATATTGTCCATCATGCGCTTTTTTTGCAAGATTGTAGGCTTTTTCAACCTTTTCAAAATTTGCATTAGGTGCATAAACTTTTATCTTTTCAATTATTTCTTGTAATTCTTTATCATGCATATAACCACCTATTTTGTATAAAATTTTAATATATATGAAAATAGTTGGTGCTATACCAACTATTGTAAAAGTACTAGTATTTTATAAGAGAATTAACATCATAGTTAGATAACTTTTCTCTCCCATTTAAGAATTCTAGCTCAATTAAAAATTGCATAGAAACTACTTCTCCACCTAATTTTTCTACAAGCTTAGCAGCAGCTTCCATAGTTCCACCAGTAGCCAATAAATCGTCTACTATTGCCACTTTTTGACCTTTTTTAATTGCATCTTTATGTATTTCTAAAGTATCCGTACCATACTCTAATCCATACTCATAACTCTCAACTTCTCCAGGTAACTTTCCAGGTTTTCTAATTGGAATAAATCCTACTCCTAATGCATATGCTACAGGTGTACCCATCAAAAATCCTCTTGCTTCTGGCCCTACTACTAAATCCACACCTTTGCTTTTCAATTCTTCAGCCATAGAATCTACTGCATATTTAAATGCCTCTCCATCTTTAAATAGAGTTGTAACATCTTTAAAATCTATACCTGGCTTTGGGAAATCATCAATATTCCTTATAAAGTTTTTTAAATCCATGGGAAACGCCTCCTAATAACTGCTATTGTATTGTTTTTCTAATTTTTTTAGATTATTGAGTATTAAACTCTCATTTAAATCTAATTTTTTCTGTGGTTTTGGCAATATTCTTATGAGTACAGAATTTTTTTCATAATTTAAATTAAAGTCAAGTAAATTTAATTCTCTAAACACATTCAATATCGTAAAAAACTTTAATGGAATTACATTAAAAGTTCCCTTTATATTTACCATATCTAAATCAATTTCTTTTTTTATAAGTGCTTGTTTATAAATTGTTATAAATTCATCTCTTGATGGAACTATATTACTAACTACATTCTTTAAATATAATAGGTCTGTTTTATTATAATATTTTATAATTTCACTTTCTTCTCTTTTATTCTCATATATATACGAATATTCGCCTTTATTGTATAAATAATCATAAAGAATAATATTATTATATCTTTTTAAGTCTATTTTATCAATATTAGGAGAAAATATAAGCTCTAATTTATCAGTATTTTTGTTAATATCTTCAATAATATTGTAATTTATGTTAAAATCCAAGTCTATGAGTGATACATCTGATATGGCTCTATAGAATCCATTTATAGAATTAGATATTATCAATGTCTCTTGTTCAAAATAATCAAATATATTTATATCTGTATTTCCATCAAACAATTCAAAACCAGACTCAGATATATTATACAAGCTTTGTGAATCTTTTGGTATTATTTTTGACATTAATTTTAGCGAAAGTTTGTCATTACTTGCACTTTTAGGTCGAGCTAATCTAATATCTTTAAGTAAAAACTGCACTTTCCTATTTCCCATATAGTTATTTTCATCTAGTTGGAACAATACATCGACTTTATCTCCTACCTTATACAATGATTTTAAATGACTCATATTGAACCCTATACATTCATAGCACTTTTCATTTTCTACGCTTAATTTCAAATGTTGTTGATTTTTACCTATGATTTTTAAATCTTTTAGAATATAATTTCTAACTATAAATCTAGGATTAGGATTATTTAATCCAAATGGTTCTAATTTATGTAATTCCTCCACAAGATTTAAACTTATTACATTTTCTTGTAGTTCAAATTCAACATTTACATTTTCTATCATATCATCTTCAGTCAAATTATAATCTGCAAACTTATTTATTTCATTAGCCAAAGCTTCCACATTTTCTGAATTTAAAGACAATCCCGCTGCTTGTTCATGCCCACCAAACTTAGTCATTAAGTCTTTGCACTTTACAAGAGCCTCAAATATATTAAATCCTTTTATTGACCTTGCTGAGCCAGTAGCTTCTCCATGTTCTACACCTAAAAGAATCGTTGGTTTGTAGTATTTTTCAGTCAACTTAGATGCTACAATTCCTATTATTCCATGTTGCCAACCTTCTTTAGCTAGAACTAATACTTTATCATCATTATATCTGCTATTAGACTTTAACATTTCCTCAGCTTCATGATACATCTGAGCCTCTATCATCTGTCTTTCGTTATTTTTTTCTTCCAATATATTAGCTATTTCAACAGCTTCATCTTTAGATTGAGTAGTAAATAACTCAACACCCAAATAAGAATATCCTAAACGTCCTGATGCATTTATTCTAGGCCCAATTGCAAAACCTATATGAGAAGAACCTATTTTATCACTTTCTACACCACAAACTTTTATAAGCTCTCTTAATCCAATATTTTTGCCTTCTTTCATTAATTTTAAACCATTTTTTACAATTATTCTATTTTCATCCACAAGTGGAACAATATCACAGATAGTTGCCAATGTTACTATTTCTAAATAATCGTACATGCTAGCCTTAAAATCTTCTTTTGGAGTAAGTGCTTGTATCATTTTAAATGCTACACCACATCCACATAGTGCATCAAATGGATAGTTACAATCTTCTTGCTTTGGATTTATTACTGCAAAAGCTGAGGGAATTTCATTTTGGCATTCATGATGGTCTGTTATTATAACATCTATACCCAAATTATTTGCTAGATTAACCTCAGATACTGATGTAATTCCACAATCAACACTTATAATCAAATCACATCCCCTAGAGCTTATAAGCTTTATAGCATCTTCATTTATACCATAGCCTTCTTCTAGTCTATTTGGAATATAGTAATCCACATGATATCCTATACTATTAAAATATAAGCATAAAATAGAAGTAGAAGATACGCCATCAACATCATAATCCCCATAAATCCAAATTTTTTCTTTTTTATCAATAGCTAACTTTATTCTATCTACAGCCTTTTGCATATCTTTCATTAATAAAGGGTCTCTTAAATAGTCTAAAGATGGATTCATGAATATTTCTGAATCTTTTTCAGTATATATACCTCTATTTTTTAAAATTTGGCAGATTTCCGGGGAAATATTAAGTTTTTTGCTAAATTCACTTTCCTCTATCTTCCCTTTGTATTTCAGTGTCCATTTTTTCAAATTTAATTCCCCCTAATCTTTTTTGTATTTTGACCTAATACTTCTTATAACTAAGCATAGCCCTATTATAAAAGAAATAAAGAACCCTGCTATAGCAGTAAATTTTATCCATATATTATTTTCTATATTTGGTGATGCAATTATAAGTGAAGAACCTACTATAATCGATGCTAACACTAAACTCAGTGATATTTGAGACGTTAACTCTAGTATACAATTTTCTAATCTTATCATTTTAACATCTTCAATTTGCATTTTTATATTATTTCTTTCTACATTTCTTAAGATTGCTTTTAACTGTTTTGGAATAGTTTTTACATCAAGTAATATCTCTTCTACATTTTGTCTTGAGTTTAAAACTACATTCTTTGGATTGAATTTATTTTTATAATGATGCTTCATAAATTCTTTTCCCATAGAGCCAAGAGAAAAATCTGTATTTAAAGTTCTACTTGTACCCTCTAATGTTATAATAGTCTTTGCAAGTGTTACAAACTGTGCAGGCATAATTATCTTATACTGTCTAAAAAATCTAAACAATTCATTTAATATATCTGTCACATTTATCTTTTCTATAGAGATATCATAATAGTAATGTATTAGATACAGTAAATCCTGTCTAAGACCTTTAACATCAGCTTCTCCATTTAATGCATCCATTTCTATTAACAAGTATATTATTTTATCAACATTTTTTTCTACACCAGCTAATGCAATTTCATTTAATTGGTTCAAAGTTTTGTTATCAATAATTCCAATCATTCCAAAGTCTATATATGCTATCTTGTTTTTACCAACTATAAATATATTACCTGGATGTGGGTCTGCATGAAAAAAACCATGTGACAATACCTGTATAAAAAAAGACCTAACACCTATTTCAACAATAGTTTTTGTATTGTATCCTAATTTTCTTATTTTTTCTACATCACTTAACTTTGTACCTTTAACTTTCTCCATTACTAAGATTCTCTTACTGTTATATTCTGAATATACTTTTGGTATATATACTTCATCACTATTTTTAAATATCCTAGAAAATTTAGTTGCATTTATAGATTCAAAATTGTAGTCAAGTTCTCTCATTAATTGAGTTTGAAATTCTTCTATCATTTGTTCTAAGTCTAAATTAAAGTCTTTTTTTAAGTCTTTTAATGTATGCGCAATAGTTCTAAGAATCTCCAAGTCAGATTTTATTATCTTCTCTATATTAGGTCTTTGAATTTTTACAATTACTTCTTCTCCTGTTTTAAGTATTCCTTCATAAACTTGACCAATTGAAGCTGCTGCTATTGGTTCTTCTTTAAATTCTGAGAATACTTCCTCTATGCTTAATCCTACTTCTTCTTTAAATATTTCAATGGCTATATTTGAATCAAACTTCTCTACATCATCTCTAAGCTTTGATATTTCATCAATTATATCTTGGTCTAACAAGTCTTTTCTTGTACTCAATATTTGACCTATTTTTACATATGTAGGTCCTAGTTCTTCTAAGACTCTTTTCATTCTCTCACCAGTTGTCATATTTTTTATTTCTTCTGGTGGGTCAAATAGTGGTATTTTATATGCTATGCCCTCTATATTTAATCTTTCTACAATAAAGCTAAAACCATACTTTATCAAAATATATCCAATTTCTCTATATCTCTTTAAATTCCTATAACTTATTCTCAAATTTTTTCACTCCTAGAATAGGTATACCCAAAAACTTACACCTTAATTTATCTATGCCTACGACATTATTTTACTAATTGATATTATAATATCTTATATCCTCTTTAATATTTAATTTTATCACATATACTAGTAATTTTATTAAATTTCTTTAACTCAGTTAATTTTTATTTTTGACATTTCATACCTATTCTAAACAACTGCTTTCTCAAAATTAAAATAAATTAGTGGTTGCCTCAAAACAAATTTAAACATGTTTTGAAACAACCACTCTTTAATTATTATTTTTGATTCTGTGCTGCTTCTAAATACCATTGATATGACTCATCAATATATTTTTTATCTTCTTCAGTAAGTTCTCTAACTACTTTTCCAGGAGAACCCATTATTAAAACTCCTGGTGGAAACTTTTTATTAGATGTAATTAATGTACCTGCTCCTATTAAAGTGTATTCTCCTATTTCAGCATTATCTAGTATTATTGAACCCATTCCAATTAAAACATTGTCACTAATCTTGCAACCATGAACTATTGACCTATGTCCTACTGTCACATTATTCCCAATTACAGTATTTTCATCTCCATGTACTATTGAACAATCTTGTATATTAGTATTTTCTCCAATAGTTATTGGCCCTTCATCTCCTCTAACTACTGCATTGTACCATACACTTGAATCTTTACCGATTTTAACATTTCCAATTATATCTGCTGATTTTGCTACAAAGACACTTTCATCAATTAAAGGTTTATCTTCTAAATAATCTCTAATCATATATAAACAACTCCTTTAAGATATAAATTTAATTATTTGCTCCTTCTAACATTAATTTTGCTTGTATCATAATAGAACATTCTGTACGCTTTCTTTGCATTTCACAACCCAACTCATATGGTTTTGATATGTCATTGTTGAAATTTATTGCATTGGCATGACATCCACCTGAACAATAGAACTTATTCCAACATTTTTTACACTCTTCCTTAGTATATACATGAGCTTCTCTAAATGTATTTTTTAACTTTTCTGGAAGTACAATTTCTTTATCCAATATATTTGCCATTTTAAATTCTTCATTTCCAACAAATTGATGACATGGATATATGTCTCCACTTGGTGTTACAGAAAGATACTCATTTCCAGCACCACATCCAGTTATTCTCTTTATTACACATGGTCCTTGATTTAAATCTATCATAAAATGGAAAAATTTAAATCCATCTCCTTGTAATTGTCTATCTGCATACTCTACAGCAAATTTCTCATATTCATCAAATATCTTCGGTAAATCTTCCTCCCTAAGTGCATATGGATTACTTTCATCTCCAACAACTGGCTCTACAGATGTTAATTTAAATCCTAAATCTGCAAAATGCATAACATCTTTAGAAAAATCTAAGTTATCTCTTGTAAATGTACCTCTTATATAATAATATTTATCTTTTGCTCTTCCTTCTACAAGTTTTTTAAATCTTGGCAATGTAATATCATAACTACCTTTGTCATTTAAAGTTGGTCTCATATTATCATTGACTTCTTTTCTTCCATCTAAACTTAAAACTACATTATGCATATTTTCATTTATATAATCTATAATTTCATCATTTAACAGCACACCATTTGTAGTTATTGTAAATCTTATATTTTTATTATAATCCTTTTCAATACTTTTTCCATACTCAACTAATTGCTTTACAACTTCAAAGTTCATTAGAGGCTCTCCACCAAAGAAATCTATCTCTAAGTTTTTTCTACTTCCTGAATTGGCAATCAAATAATCTATTGCTGCTTTACCAACTTCAAAACTCATAAGTTCTTTTTCTCCACCGAAATCCCCTTGAGCAGCAAAACAATACTTACATTTCAAATTACAATCATGGGCTACATTTAAACATAGTGCTTTTACTACAGGCTCTCTATGTACAAAACTTGGATGATATTGATATGTATCTTCTGTATATAAAAGACCTTCTTTTTCTAAATTTAATATTTCTTCATATGCTTCATTTATTTTTTCTTCTTGATATTTAGATTTTAATATATCTAGCACTTCTTCTTTACTTTTGTCTTTATAAAAATCTAATAAATCATATGCAACATCATCTAATACATGAACAGCTCCTCCATTCACATCTAAAACGATATTATATCCATTCATAGAAAATTTATGTATTATACTCATAACCTACCTCCTAAACTACTATCTATACTAAAGTTTTTTACTGTTTTAATTAAACTTTACCCTTCATTATATCATACAGTTTGCTTAAAATACATACAATACAAAAATGACTTACTACTAGTAAGTCATTTCAATGGATACACTATATCCCCCTAAATTAGCACACTTATACATTACAAAATAAAGTATATTATGTGCTCATAAAATAAAATATTTGTTCATAATTGCTTGTTTTATATTTATTAAAGTATAACAATTTCTTTTTTATAATAATTATATGTAAGTAATTTACTTGTTTTATATTTATTAAAGCATAATATTTTTTATAATGATTTCACATGAATAATTGCTTGTTTTTAATTTATCTTTTTTAAATTCTTAATTTCTTTTGGTACCTTAGGTTGATGTATAATCCATGGACAAGTGCTATTTGCTGACAAAATTGCAGTACTCAGTGCTAATGAACTAGCACACTTCATAATTTTCACAATAAACTTTTTCATAATTTAATTCTCCCTCATACACATTTTACTTATACTTTTTTTAGATTTTAATTTACCTAATACTAGCATTATACAAATCCAAAACATTGCAAAAGCACTATATATAAAGTAATCCATAAACACATTTAATGAAAAACTTGAAACTGTCATTAACAAGACTACTGTAGATATAGATATAGCAATTTTTTTATAAGTTAACTTTTCTACCTCACTTATAGGATTACTTTTATGCTCTACTGGACACATAATACAAATTCCAATCCAACTAATACTAGCAATAATCATAATAATATTTTTAAATAAATCTACATTTAGATTTTCTATAATAAATATTGTAGATAAAATTATAAAAACAAAGGTTAATAGACATCTAAAATAGTTATTTGCATGATACCCTCCAGAAAATTGTCTTATTGGACAGTAACATATTAAAAAAAATAATATATATGTAAATTTCCCAAATAAAAAACCTAAGAGTAGTATGGTCGTTATATTAACTATAAAAGCAATTAATATTTCAAATCCATAAGAATACACCCTAGATTCATTGCTATCTATCATATTTTTATAAATTAAAACAGATGTCATTTTATCAGCATATCTCTTAAACATTATTACCTCCAGAAAAAAATTTTACATATATAGAATAGCGTCTTTTTTGAGAAAATTCAATATATTTTTCAAAACTAGTTATTGAAATTGTAAAACTGGTCAAAAAAAGACCTATATAATCATTTTGTTATTTTTTATATAATAAAAAAGTTATAATAAAAGAGTTTTATTAAGCTTTATATGCATAAAAGCACATAACTTATAGCGTATAAGTTATGTGCTTTTATTTTTATTATTAATCTTTAATTTTATATTTATTTTTATGATATATCTTAGCTTTGCTTTTATTTTCATAATATATATGTTTAACTTTGTTTTTGCTTTACATATTGGAGTGCTTTTCTATTCTGTTTTACTGCCTCTAAACAAACTTTTTCTGTTTGATTTTCTACATATTCCAAAGCTCTGTAATTCTGTTTTACTGCTTCTAAGCATAGCTTTTCTGTTTGATTTTTAACATATTTCAGCATTCTATAATCTTGTCTTACTGCTCTTAAACAAACATCCTCTGTTTGTTCTTTTACATATTTAAGTGCCTCAAAACTTTGATTTACTGCTTCCAAGCAAACTTTTTCTGTTTGCTCTTTTACATATTGTATAGCACTGTAATTTTCTTTTACTGCCTCTATACACATTAATTCTGTTTGCTCTTCTATATATTTAAGAATATTTCCATTTTGCTTTACTGCCTCTACACATATTTTTTCTGTTAGTACCTTTATATAGCTCAATATCTCTTTTATTTCAAAGTCTTTAAATGAGCCCCTTATAGCTTCTATACATATTTCTTCGGTCTGTTTCTTTACATATTGTAATACTTTTCCATTCTGTCTTACTGCCTCTAAGCAAATGTCCTCTGTCTGCTCTTTTACATATTGTAGTGCTCTTCCATCATTTCTTACTGCCTCTAAACAGATTTCTTCTGTCTGCTTATTTACATATTGAAGAGCCATATAACTTCGTCTTACTGCTTCTATACATATTTTTTCTGTCTGTTCATTTACATAATACAAGGCAAAATCATTTTGCTTTACTGCTTCTATACATATTTCTTCTGTCTGTTCTTCTACACAAGGCAATGCACTATAGTTTTCCTTTACTGCTTCTAAACATATACTATCATTTTGTTCCTTAACATAAGCTAAAGACTTTCCATCTTTTTTTACTGCTTCTAAGCATATTGTTGGAGTTTGCTCTTTTATATCCTTTAATATTTCTGCCACATCATTTTTTGATGCCCTTTCTATTAATTCTAAGCATACCTCTTCTGTCTGCTCTTCTACAAATCTAAAAACTTCCATAACATCATGAGTTGATGCACTTCTTATAGCCTCAATTAATATATTTTCTGTCTTGTCATTTATGTAATATAAGGCTCTGTAATTCTGTTTTACTGCTTCTATACATATAGCTTCGGTCTGATTTGTTATGTATTTGAGAGCTTTATAAGTCTGTTTTACTGCCTCCATACACACCATATCAGTCTTATCTTTTACAAATTCTATTATTGTACCATCTTGCCTTACTGCTAGTAAACACATTTCTTCAGTTTGATTTTCTATGTCTTTTAATTCTCTATAGTCATATTTCACTCTGCTTAAGTCATTTAAATGCACATTATTATCTTCTTCTGAATTATCCTCATTAATTTTTATATCATCCTCAAATTCTTCATCATCTAAATAGTCATCTTTTTCTAGCAAAAACATAGATTTAATTTTATTTTTTATATCCATAAAATTAACCTCCTTTAATACGATTTTATCATTAAAGTAAAGCATTTTTAAGTATTTATTTAATTAATTTTATATTAAGTTCTTTTAAAAGTCCATTCATTGTCGATAGATTCTATTTTATATTAATAATTTAATTATAAACATGCGGGGTAATAAAGTTAATAGTGGACATTTTCCATCCCATTAGTATACACTATTTATATTTAATACTCATTTATAGTTATTTTTTTCAATTTTTTTATCATTTACTATATCATATTCATTTAATTTATGATATTATTTAAATATAATATAAGTTTTATAAAGTATATTAAATATATTATAAGATGGAGGTCGAGTAATTTTGAAAGGAAACATAGTACAATATAATTTTGCAGATATAGAGGAAGAAGTATATTCATTGGATTATGCTATAGCATGGAATACAGACGAGGAAAACGTAAACATTATACCATTTACAAATAAATTCTGTAAAGAATCTATAGAATCTTTTTGTTTAGGTAAAATTGACAACTTTGTTGAAATATTAAATGAAGGCTTTGTTGAAAATCATCATTATGTACATTTAGATAAGATGGTAAGTGTTCCTAAGAAAAAAGTTAATTTAGTATATCAACAAGACACATATGGTTCTCTTTTAAGAGATAGCAATAGTAATCTTATTCCTGTAAAAATAACTTCAGAACAATCTAAGTCTATATCAAATAAGGTTGATTTATTTTGTGCTGGTGAAGAAAAATGTTTAATTAATATATTACTAAAGGCTGACCCATCATATGTTTTGGATGTAGATAGCATAAAAGATAAGGACATCTTAAATTTAGGTTATAAATCTATTGATAGATACAAAGAATACAACTTTGATGATGATAAGATTTTAATATTTTTTA
Organism: Clostridioides sp. ZZV15-6388; assembly: GCF_020657755.1. Classification (NCBI taxonomy): domain Bacteria; kingdom Bacillati; phylum Bacillota; class Clostridia; order Peptostreptococcales; family Peptostreptococcaceae; genus Clostridioides; species Clostridioides sp. ZZV15-6388. Next base: position 49,123 of record NZ_JAGWCU010000002.1, read on the forward strand.
TCAATAAAAAGCGTTATTCTGTAATTATGAAAAAAACAAATAATTCTAGTGGAGATTTAGCTACTAGAAACAATCTTATTAAGGAGTTATTTGCTAATAAAGCAGGAAATATCAACTAATCTTAGAATTTTAATGTGCTACTTTTTAATTAAATAATAATATACAAAGTGGGAGTAGAAAAATCTACTCCCACTTATTTATAATAAACAAATAAATCCATAAATCTATTGAGTGATTATAATTTTTAGATTGTACTAGCTTACATTTTTAAATTTACATTTTAAAATTTAAGGTGCACTTTCTATTCTAAACTTTAATCTCTACATCAATATCATCAACTGTAACAACTTACAATTAAATCTTTAATAATCAAACCTTAGACCATATATATTAAAACTCAAATTAAATTTAGGATTTATTTGGATATCACATTAAAATTATACATTCATATTCAATATCTTAAGTTCTTAATTTATTTTACCCTTAATTCTATTATTAAATACTTTTAATTATTTTTCAATACAATATCAAATTTTAACATTAATAATTTTAAGTTTAAATTTATTTCGTAAATCCAGATACTTTCCACACTCCACCATCATTTATAACATCAATATTAATGTCAGAAAAACCTAATTTTCCACCAGCCTTTTCTACCCCATCATTAGCAAATATTACATTATAACTTTTTTTATCTTTTTCTTCTTCTTCTCCTAAATCCATTTTTTCTATATATACAATTGTATCGCTATTAATATAATCTGGTAAATTCATTTCAAATCTAGTATCATTAAAAAGTTTACGATTATCCAAATTAATAAATAAAGTACTTATCTGACTTTCTACATCCATAGTTGCTAACAACTCATTTGTATTATTTTCTTCCATAGCCTTAAGATGCATTCTTATTAAATCTTCATTACTCATTTTTGATATATTCTTATATAGAGAATTAGTTTTATCTATACAGTTATCAACTATCCACACATTTAAATCTTCTTTTTTTACTTCTTTAAAAGTATGTCTTTTTAAACTAATAGCCTTTCCTTCATGTCTGCCTGAATCAATGTATGCTCCTACAATCCTTCCATCATGTCTTATTACAATTCCTCTAGCATCTAATAAAGGTTCAAATGAGTCTGGTAATGGTTCAATTAAGCTATATATCTCAGCAGTAATGTCATTTGAATTTAAATTAGAAAAATCTAATCCTATATCTTTAGACAGTTCCATATTATAAGCCCAATATATTTTCTCTGTTGTATTTTCTGATGAATATTTAAAATTGTTGGGAAGTGTTTTTCTTTGAGACGATATAAGAAAACTTGGTGTCCAACTATACTTTTTAAAAAGTTCATTCACATCATTAGTAACTTTTGTATTTTGAGGTTTAAATTCATCAAGAGAGTTTATTAACCTGAAAAAATCATATGGTAAGTTAAATTTCTCATTATTGTATTTAATCTCTCCAAAATTATGTAGATTATCATATGAGTAGTTTATAATTTTTTGCTCATTATTGCTATTATAAAAACTTATCTTTTGATTCTTTACAGCTACCCCACTCATATCTCTATCCTCAAAATCAGTTACCTTACTCATAAAACTTAATATCTCATTTATTAATTTTTCATCTGTAACTACAATTGGTTCATAGTTTTTTTCAGCCTCTCTATTAAACTTATGATAAATTTCTATTCTCTTTGTATCTTTCAAATCTGAATATATTTTGTTGTACTGCTTATTATCTATTAAGCTACGTTCTGTACTTAAAAATAATATTACAAAAGCTAAGACAGGTAAAATTATGATAAATAGTTTTGTTTTTGTAATTTTCAAATTGTATACCTCCATTAAATATATACTCTTTAAACCATTCACCCTTAATATATATTACCATATTTCAAGAGTACATCCACATAACATTAATACATATTCAGGTGCAATTACCTAAAAAATAAGTCTACAAAAAACACAAACTATAATTAAGGTATTATAAATTTTAATTTATAATAATAAAAAAGCCATAGCGTATAAAATAAACTATGGCTTTTCTTTACTTATTGAGTTATTCATATTATTTATAACATATCTACATGGATATTTTATATAATATAAGTTTGTAAATTACATATTATATATTTTATAAATTACATGTTAAAAGTTGTTTCAATATATCGTTTTATTTCTTCAGCAGTACCCATATTAAGTACTTCATCAGCTAATTTTTTCATATCGGCTTCTTTAACTGAAGTTATTAATTTTCTAGCAGGAAGTATTGATATTGGAGACATAGAAAACTCGTCTAATCCCATACCTAAAAGTATTGGTATCATTTTTTGGTCTCCAGCAGATTCTCCACACATACCTGCCCACTTACCTTCTTTATGTGCATTATCTATAACTGTCTTTATAAGTCTTAAAACAGCTGGATTAAATTGATTGTAAAGATAGCTTATCTTTTGGTTCATTCTATCAACTGCACAAGTATATTGGATTAAATCATTAGTTCCTATTGAGAAGAAATCTACATGTTTAGCAAGTACATCAGATATTACAGCAGCAGATGGTACTTCTATCATCATACCGATTTCTACATCTTTAGCATAAGCTATACCTTCAGAATCAAGTTCTGCTAACACTTCTTTTACAACTTCTTTAGCTTGTAATAATTCTTCTAAAGATGAAATCATAGGGAACATTATTCTCAATCTTCCATGAACACTTGCTCTATATAACGCTCTTAATTGAGTCTTAAATATATCTGTTCTATCTAAACAAAGTCTTATTGCTCTGTAACCTAAAAATGGATTCATTTCAGGTTCCATAGTCAAGTAACTTAACTCTTTATCTCCACCTATATCTAATGTTCTTATAACTATAGGTTTACCTTCCATTCCTTCTAATACAGCTTTGTAAGCTTCATATTGTATTTCCTCAGTTGGGAAAGAATCTCTATCCATATATAAAAATTCTGTTCTATAAAGACCAACACCTTCAGCATCATTCTTTATTAGACCTTCTATATCATTAGGAGTTCCTATGTTACCAGCTAATTCCACATGCTTCCCATCAAGAGTTACTGATTGCTTTCCTTTTAATAATTGTAATGCTTTTCTTTCTTCTTCATATTTAGCTTTTAACTCAGTATATTTGTTTATAGTATCTTCATCTGGATTAACGATTACTTCACCAGTATCTCCATTGAAAACTACAAAATCTCCATCTTTAACGTTTGAAGTTATATCACTTAGTCCAACGATTGCAGCGATTTCTAAAGTTCTAGACATTATAGCTGTATGAGAAGTTCTTCCACCTATATCAGTTAAAAATCCTAAAACCATTTTTTTGTTCATAGTTGCTGTATCTGATGGAGTTAAATCATGTGCTATTAATACTACTTCTTCACTTAAAGCAGATAAATCAACAACTTTGATTCCTAATATATGTCTAAGTATTCTATTTGTAACGTCTTTTATGTCTGCTGCTCTTTCTTTCATGTATTCATTGTCCATAGACTCAAACATGCTAACAAACATTTCTTTTATTTCATTTAAAGCATATTCTGCATTTACATTTTCAGTTTTGATTTTATCAATTGCAGAACCAATTAATTCTGGGTCTTCTAAAACTAATAAATGTGCTTCAAATATTTCTGCTTCTTCTTCTCCTAATTCTTGAGAAGCCTTTTCCTTAACTTTTATTAATTCTTCTTTAGAAACTACAACTGCATTTTCTAATTTAGCAACTTCCGCTTCAACATTATCTATAGATTTTTTCTCAATTACTAATTCACTATGCTCTACTACTAACGCTTTCCCTAAAGCAATACCAGGAGAAGCTCCTATTCCTTTGTAAGCCATAACCCTACCTCCTAAAAATATCTTCTGTATTTTGATTACAAATTTATAATTAAAAATATCTTACTTATTTCATCATTTAAAATATTTATATTTTCATACCCAATTAACAATAATCTTAATCTTCTGATTAAATAAACATGAAAGTAACAAAGAAACTAAATATTTACAAACTTTTGTCTGTATATTTTTAATGTTTCTCTGTTACTTTTACTCTAAGCAATGATTAGATTATAAATACCAAATTTTTAGAAACTATTATATCTACTCTCCAAATCCACTTTCAACTAATTCAACCATTGCTGCTAAAGCTACTGCTTCATCTTCTCCATTTACAACTAATTTTAATTCTTCTCCTTGAGCTAAACCTAAACTCATTATTCCCATGATTGATTTTGCATTTACAGTTTTGTCTTTTGCTACAACTTCTACTGTTGATTTAAACTCAGCAGCCTTCTTAACAAACATTCCTGCTGGTCTAGCATGTAATCCACTTGCATTTTTGATACTAACTACTTTTTCCATTTTTTAAATCCTCCTATAAACCTAACATTTTATATTTTTTAAAATTGTTTTCCTATTTTTTACTTTAATGGCACTTAGTGGTACTTTTTTGTCCTATGGTACTTTTTTGTTCCCACTAGTGCTACAAAAATATTATACTACTAATATACACTTTTTTCGAGTATAATTACAAATTTTTTTTTGTTTTTTATTTAACTTTGATTTTTTAAGTCTTTTATAATACAATTTGTCAATAATTTTGTGTTTTTGTTCTTTTTAATACTGATTTTAGGTCTAATTTCAAAATTTGATGCTAAATTCTTATTAGAATCAATATTTGTATTTACAACATCTATAACCTTGTTAAAATCATATAATTTTACCCTATTTATACTATTTTCTTCAAGTTTTTTCTCATATACACAGTAAAATAAATCTTTATATGAAAAATTTTTGGGTAAACCAAGTGTCTCACCAAGCTTTGGTATTACATTTTCCATAACAGTTCTAAGCGAAACATCTCTTTTTATATTCAATAAGTTACAAATACATTGTATTGTTTCATTACTCATTCTTCTAAATCTATCAAAACAATACTCTTCATCATACTTATATTCTACATCAAAGTAATATTTAATACCATCGCATCTTTCATAAGCTTTCATAGTATCTAAATATCCTAATCGAATATTTTTTTCTACATTATCCCTATCTTTATTAAGAGAGCCACCTAAATATTCTGATGGTATTATGGTTTTTATATTTATATTCTGATGTTTGTTTAGGTTCATTTTTCCAAGAAAATCATCAATTAACCTAATTACAACAACATCTTCATATCCTTTATCTTCTAAAAGCCCTATTGGCATATTATCACAAAACATTCCATCCAAATACAATTTATCATCCATTACATTTGTTTGGAAAATAGGCAAACTAGAACTAGCAATTAAGTAGTCAACCAATCTCCCTTGTGGCATATCTTCTATATACAATGGATGAGGATTAATTTTTTTATCCCACCAAACCGTAACAAGTCCAAAGTCTTTTTTTGATTTTCTTATTATATCTTCATTTAATGTAGTTTCCATTAAGTGTCTTAATGGGCTTATATCTATACCTTCATTTTTTCTGGCTTTATTTATAAGTTCAAAAACTGCATTGATATTTTTCGTAGTGAAATCTACATTTTTAAATCTCTCATAGCTTTCTTTGTCAATATTCATAAAATGAGTATAATCATAGTTTAGCCAAATATCTTCCATTACCTCAATATCATTTTGAATTATATATGCTCCATTTAAAGCCCCAATTGATGTTCCTGTTACTCCTTGAAATTCTATACCAAGTTCTCTTAAAGCTTTATATGCGCCTATTTGATAAGCTCCTTTTGTTCCTCCACCTTCTAAAACTAATCCTTTCATATTATCACCTACTATTTAAAGCGTTCCTGATTTATATTCCTCAGCAAATATTAATTCAAAAAACTACTTTTAGTTATTGGAGAAAAATAAAATTGCACAAATTTATTTTTATTTTATCAAAAAAATATTCAAAAGTATATATTTTTAATATTTTTTATATGGTTAACTTTTTCTTTATAAATTTAGATAAATTATTAACATACAACGTATTTTTTCATAGCCATGTTTATTTATATACCCAAAGAATCTATTACTAATTTATCTATTTTTATCTGCAATTTTTCTACTTTTTCTTTATCTATTTTTTCATTTAATAAAATTGATATTATTTGTTTTGATAAATCCTCTATTTCTTCATAATTATTATCTCTAAAAATTCTTATCTTCATAACCTTATTAGGATAATAATCATATATATTTTTACTCATTTTTTTGGCTGTTATTTTAAAGTATTTATCATATACACTAGAATTTAAAATTCCAACTAAATATTCATATGAAAATTTATCTAAATACTCATCTTTTATGAAAAAAGAATATACATCTGCACTTGAAAAATTATTATCATAATCTATAGCAAATCTATTTTCTTTGGATTTATATGGATACATTATCTTTTTTCTTTCGAAAAAAAGCTTTTCTCTACCCCATTGAAGTTCATACCACTTTCTTATTCCACTTTTACATTCTCTTCTATTTTCTAATTTTGTCTTATATACACCTATAATTTCATCAAGTATTTTCTTGTTTTTAACCTCATCATCTATATCATTTGAGTATATTAGCTTATATTCACTCTTCTCTACTACATACTTGTTTATATTTTTGCTTTTTATCCAATCTTTTAAAAGCTTCTCATCTACAAAATCTAATTTTGAATCCCCTTCACTTAAAATAAATGCTTTATCACATCCTGTAATTATACCTTGAAAGCTTACAGCTATATCTTCTAGGCTATATTTACCTTTTTCTTGTATTTTATTATAAAAAGATTCATTATCCTTATTTACAATTATCCATTCATCAGAAAGCAAGTTTTGATTTATATTAAAATATTCAAATTTACTACTGTTTAAAAGTTCTTCTAGTGTTTTAAATTTATTTATAGATACATCTTCATTCTTTATTCTAAATATATCTATAGGTGTATCATTCAATTTTTTTTTATTAAAAGTAAGAATGCAACTAGAAACACCTATGTTTTTAAATATATTTGCACCCAAAAAATCTACTATTTCTTTAATATTAACATTTGACTTAATATAATCTCTCAAATCTTTTCCCGATAAACTTTCTAAGAAATACCTTGGAGTTATAACACTTCCTGTTCCTCCACATTTTAAGATATCTATAATCTTTTTATAAAAACAAAAATATAAGTCAGCTTTATCTTTATAAACCTCACTGTATTTTTCTAAAAGAAATTTTTTATATTTTTTTTCAAGTTTTTTATGTCCAATATACGGAGGATTACCGACTATGTAATCAAACTTATATCGCCAGTTTTTCTTTAGACTATCACAACAAAATAGGTTGATTTTAATATCGTCATATTTTAAATCAGTTCTTGTCTTTTTGTTTTTTAAGCTATCTTTTAGTATATTTATAGCATTTTCATCAATATCAGCACCATATATACAATGATTTAATATATGATTGTGTATATTATCAATTTTCCAATAATTTTCATCGTATTTATTTTTTAATTCATAAATATTTTTTTCAAATAAGTCATATAAAATATCATATACTTCTAAAAGAAAGTTTCCACATCCACAAGATATGTCAAGAATTCTCGGATATGGATTTTTAATTATATCGTGATTTCTCAAGGTTTTTTTAACAATATAATCGACAATGATTTTAGGTGTATAGTATATTCCACCTGCTTTTTTAGTATCTACATCTAAACTATTCTCATACTCTTTAGATAATAGAAAGTTATCTTGAGATATATCATCCATAACTGAAAACCTCCAACTATTAGCTAAGCTAAAAATTTATTATTCTAATATCTGTCTTATAGATTTTCTTGATAAAAGTTTATAGATTTCTTTTTCTATCTCTAGTAATTCCTGATTTACCTTGCAACCTTTTAAACAATTACTACAATTAGATACATATCTAGTACATTTATTTATATATATTTTCCCATCTATTATTTCTACAATCGTTCTCAAACTTATTGTATCCAATGATACATTTAACATGTATTTCTTTCCATCTTCTTTATTAAAAGTAAGTAAGTTATTTGCACAAAGTTTTCTAAGTAGTTTATATAATGTTAATATTGGTATATCTTCATTTTTTAATATTGTTTTGACATCTATTGGATTGTTTTCTCCATTATTAAATATAGCTCTTACAATTCTTATTGCATAATCTACGTCTTCTGAAATCATTATTCCACCTCCTCAACTGCCATATATTCTTTCAAAAGACTCTCTTCTAAACTTATATTACTTTTTCCAGTAAGAAGTTCCTTGTAACTACATTCATCTATTGGTTTAGAAAATACATAACCTTGTATAAAATTACATCCCATACCATTTAAAACTTTAACTTGTTCCATATCCTCTACACCTTCACATATAACAGTTAAATTTAAATCATGCGAAAGATTAACAATGGCTTTTATCATAACCTTTGTTTTTGAGTTAGTCACTATATCTAATATAAGTGACCTATCAATTTTTATAACATCTACTGGTATCCCCTTAAGATTGACAAAATTTGAGTTACCTATACCAAAGTCATCCAATGATATATTCATACCTAGAGATTTAATTTCATAAAGTCTCTCACTAATAAACTTTACATCATTTAAAGCTGTTGTTTCTGTTATTTCTATTTCTACAAGTTTTCTAGGAACATTATATGTATCAAACATTGACTTAAAAAAATCTACTAAATCATTCTTATAAAGTTCTACTCTAGATAAATTTATTGAAACTGGTAAAACATTTATCCCTTCTGAAATCCACTTATCAATAGTAATAAAAACTTCCTCAATCACCCATCTACCAATATTATTTATCAAACCACTTTTCTCAGCTATAGGTATAAAATTATTTGGAGCAACCATACCTAAAGTTGGATGAATCCATCTTATTAATGCTTCTGAACCTATAATTTTATTTGTTCTTGAATCAAATTTAGGCTGGTAGTGAATTATGAACTCTTTGTTTTTAATAGCTAAAAATAAATCTTGTTCTATTTTCATAAGTGATTTTATTTCTTTTTCCATAGCATCATCAAATTCCACATATTCTATATGCTTTAATCCTTTTGATTTAATTCTTGCCATATCAGCATTGTCTATAGCTTTTTTTATGTCAATTTCATTACTATTAAATTTATAAATACCAATAGAAGCTTCAATGTTTATATTCATTTTAAAACTATCTATCTGACTCAAGGTCACAATTTTATTTTTAATAAGGTTTACCAAATTATGAATCTTTTCATCTCTATCTTCAAGTTTTATTATTAATACAAAGACATCGCTTTTTAACTTTCCATAAATAGCTTCATTTCCAAAATAATTTTTTAAGTTGTTTGAGATATTGTCTAATACTTCATCCCCTAGCTTATAACCATATATATCATTTATAAGTTTAAGTCTACATAAATCAAAGCATGCTAACACACAATTTTCTCTCTTATTAGCAAATATATAGCTTTGAATATGTTCTAAAAAATTATCATTCTTAGTAATGTTTATAAGTTTATCTGAATTACTTGTGACATCTAAATTAATTTCATCTTCATATGTCTTAACCTTAAGGTATGAAATAAACATACTTATGCTAAATAAGATTAATAAAATCAAAATTTGACTCTTAATGTCTATTCCAATATGCCTTGTAAGTAAAACTATTCCTAAAATCCCAATTATAATAAAAACTATTTTATTTAACCAACAAATTTTCATTATATTTTTTTTATTCATATAAATTCCCCTATATTATTTTTTAAATTATTTTATGAGCAAACTTTTTCTATATTCTATATTAATTATAAGGCACAATTGATAGTAAATCAATCTAACTTAAAATCACATATAAATAACTCTATTTCTACGATTTTATTTCTCTATTTTTTGCAAATACCAACTAATTTTGACAAAAAAACTATGAAATCAGACATATATAAAGTAGTCTGTAGTTTCATAGTTCTTAAATCTAAATAGTATTTTTAGTATGAAATTATACTTTTAATATAATTCACACCTTTGTATTTTTAATTTAATTTTTACATTCAGATAATAATTAAATTATTTATTTCCCTTAGAATCCAAATATGAAAGTATACCTTGAACAATTCCCTCTGTAAGTTGCTCTTGATATTTCTCATTTATTATTTTTTGCTCTTCTGAAGGCGTTGTTAAAAAACCACACTCTATTAATATAGCTGGCATATTTGATTCTCTAAGTACTTCAAAATTATTTTCAATTATTCCTCTATCCCTTACTTTAACATAAGATACTATTGTACTTTGAACTGTTTGTGCAAGTTCTTTTGAGCCATCTGTAGCTTTATTTCTATACCATGTTTCTATACCTGTTGCTGTATTTCCATTTTTTTCTGCATTTAAGTGTATAGAAACAAGTACATCCGCAGAGCTATTTTTTGCTAAGTTTACTCTATCCATCAATGATACATATGTATCATCAGTTCTAGATACAACTACTTGAATGTCTTTTTGCTTAGCTAATTTATTTGCTAATTTCTTTGAAATTTGTAAAGTGAGGTCTTTTTCATATCTGTTACTAGTTTTACTTTGAGTTCCTTTATCATTTCCTCCATGACCTGGATCTATAAATACAGTATATTTTTTGTTTTTATTTTCATTTTCATCACCAAGGTCAAATTGTTCTGAGTCAACTTTTTGTTGTTGATTTGTTTTATTATTTTTATCCATCCCTTTGACCAAAGCTACTACACCTTGAGTAGCCTTAAATGCAATAAATAAAAATAACACTGTAAAGCAAATCAGTAGTACTAACTTTTTTTTATTTATTTTTCTTTTTTTTCTGTTCAGATGGCTGGTATTTTTAGATTTGTTTCTTGAATTATTGTTATTATTGCTTTTTGACATTTCTTCACCCTTCTTGGTATAGATTTTTACATTTTTTCATATTATTAGTGTTATTTTACCACCAAGAAGTTTTTTTTTCAATAATTTAAAATACTCTACAATCTAAAAACTGAAATTTCTTAATTATCCGCCTAGAGTGACATCTTGTGTATCATACCAACTAAAGGCATCTTTTATATCATCACCTTTGAAATCTGGCCAGTAATTATCTATAACATAAAAGTCTGCATAAATTGATTGCACAGGCAGGAAACCGCTTAATCTACGTCTTCCACCCCATCTAATTATCAAGTCCAGTCTTGACACATCAAATGACTGTATGTAATCTTGTATGTTATTCTTATTTACATTTTCTACTCCTGATATATTATTTAAATCCCAATACCATCCATAATTTACCAGTAAGTTTGCTCTTATCTGTCCTTCTTTAGCTTGAATTCGATTTGTATATGGTAATAATTCTTCTGGGAACATTGGAGATTTTGTGTTTCCAACAACTAGTAAGGCTGCACCTTCTTCTATTAGTATATTTGCTGCATCAATACATGCTTTTGTAAACGCTTTCGTCTGAACTGATGGACGTCTTGTATTATCAGTTGTAAACCCATAAAAAGTTACTTCTTCACAACCTAAATCTCTACATAATCTATAAGATTCTAGTCCAGGATCTATTCCACTTTCATATCCTCTATCCTTTGTCATTCCATTTTGACTTGCCCATCTTCTATTTCCATCTGGTATAATTCCTACATGTTTTGGTACTCTCATTTCTAATCACCTCTTAATAGGTATTATTATCAAAATATTACATTATTAATCAAAACTGTAACATTAAATACATTTATTTTTATATAATTATGTAGTAAACTAAATTAAGATAGAGTTAAAAAAACTTGGAGGTTTCTCATGAAAAAAATTTTAATGTTGTTTTTTTCAATAATCTTATCCTTTGGAATGGTTAGTTGTTCTTCAAGTAGCGATTATAAAAACGTTTCTACATCAAAAATTGAAAAAGCATTAAAGTCTTCTGATTTACTTATAAAAGAATCAAAAATTTTTGATGCAAAAGAATTTAATTATTTTAATGATGTGGAAGAAGACATTACACAAGGTTTTGTAATCAATTCTTCTGAAAAATTATATCTAGAAGATATCATTGTCATAAAGACTGATGATGTAAATAAAATCTATAAAACTCTAGAAAATTATAAAAAAGACATGATTCAAGCACCTTTTGGAGAAGGACATGGAGAAAAAAGCAATTCTGAAATAGCAAACAATACTATCGTTGAAAAAGCAGGTAAATATGTTTATTTGATTTCTGCTGAAAATGCATCTCAAATAGAGGAAAAGATATTAAGTATTATAAAAAAATAGATATTAGTTATCTAATATCTACCAAATATCAATGTAATTTTCATTTTAATAATATTGTTTAATGAAAATTACATTGATATTTCTTTATTTCAATTTCTTTAAAATAATCTTTTTCATTTAGATCCCCATCATAGATGGCTATCCAATTTTTATGACTTCTTTTATCTTATCTACAACACCATTTTCAGTATTTCTTTTTGCTCTAAATCTAGCAATTTCTTTCAAATACTCATTGGCATTCTCCATTGCATAGCTATGATAAGCACTCTTCATCATTTCTACATCATTCAATTGGTCACCAAATACCATAGTTTCTTCATATTTTATATCTAACATTCTTTGTACTTTTTTTATGGCACTTCCCTTATTTGCACCTTTTGCAGTTAAATCAAGCCACTCTACCCCAGAAATACATACTTGAGCTCTATCAGAAAACTTGTCAAAGTAGATACTATTGTTATGTTCTGCACCTTTGAAATCAAATATAGCTATCTTTAATATATCACCTTCTACTTTAGTCAAGTCATCTACAACTTTAAACTTTGCATAGTAAGTACTAACTTCTTCTATAAACGCTTCATCTTTGCTCTCTATATAGGCGTATTGTTTACCACTCATTACAATTTTTTTCCCTTTTATACTTCTTGTTGTCTCTATGATTTCATTTACTAACTCTTTATCCAAGGGATTTGATAATATTTCTTTTCCTTTATATACTACTAATGTTCCATTTTCTGAGATAAACATCATATCATCTTTTATATCTTCAAATTTTTTTATAAGATTTTGATACTGCCTGCCACTTGCAGCAGAAAACATTATCCCCCTCTCTCTTAATTTTTTAAATACTTTATAAAACTCTGGATTTATTTCGCTCTTTTCATCTAACAAAGTTCCATCTAAGTCTGTTGCTATTAATTTTATCATACATTTCCTCCCCCAAATTATACAATTTATAATTATTTTTTATTAATTTTTATCAGTTTAATTTTTCAATTCCTATTATACACCAAAAATTCTAAATTACAATTTACACCTTTTGTAAGATGATATAACTACATTCAGGAAAATATTTTTTTCAATATATACACCAATTTATAAAAATTTAAATCTTTATATAATTATATTCCAAGAAAATTAATAATAACTACACGCTTCCTTCTATAAAATATTATAAAAATAATTATATTATGACAAACTTATGCTAATTTATTGTGTTTTTTATTGCTTATGTAACAATTTTTTAATATAATTAACTATGTGTAATTAAAAAATTTAGAAAGTAGGGGATATTATTGTCAGGACTCAAAAAGTTCGTTATATTTCTAGCCCTTTTAGTCATAGCATTTCCTGTTAGTGTATATGGATATGTTTTTACTAAATTAAAAACTATCCAAGATGATAGTATAAATACAGAGGCTCTTAGCAGTAATGACTATAAAAATGAAGAAGATATTACAAATATATTATTATTAGGTACAGATGCAAGACCAGGTGAAGAAGTTTCTCGTTCTGATGCCATGATGATATTAACTATTGATAATAAAAATAAAAGTCTTAAATTAACTTCATTAAATAGAGATACGTATGTCAATATACCAGGACATGGAGAACAAAAATTAACACATGCTTATGTATATGGTCAAGCTAATTTATTAATAGAAACTATAGAAGAAAATTTCCAACTCGATATACAGAATTATGCTGTAGTTGACTTTTTTTCTTTTATGGATATAGTTGATGCTCTAGGAGGGGTTACTGTTACAGTTGATAAGAGTGAAATAAGAGAATTAAACAAATTTATACCTGAAACTTACAAATGGAATAAAAGCTCTGACAAAGGCTCTCTTGAGTATATAAGAAGTTCAGGTGAGCAAAAATTAAATGGATATCAAACACTTGCATTTTCTCGTATAAGAAAAAATGATAGTACAGATGAGAGAGATAGAAGACAAAGAAGTGTTATACAAAGTTTAATAAATGGTGTTAAGGATTTACCAGTTACCAAATATCCTAATCTAGTTAATACTATACTTCCATACGTTAAAACTAATATGAGTCCTAATGAAATAATTTCTCTAGGAACAAAACTTTTAAGTATTGGAAACTTAGACTTAAAATCAATGGAATTCCCTCTTTCTACTGAAAATGGTAGAAAAATTGGTAGTGCAGGCTATGTAATTCCTTTTGAAGAATATGAATTAGATGCAATGCACGATTTCATATTTGAAGATATTATGGTTGAAGAGTAAAATATTTATTTAAAGTAATAAAAAATCATGTACAGAATTTGACAGTAAGTGCATACCTTTCAAGAAGCAAATTATTTTGTAATTGACAGGTGTGTACTTATTTTTATTGTAAAAAATATACAAACCCTATTTTTCTTTAAAATTTTAATTAATTTTTTACATGATATACTACACATACTTTTAATTATATATAAATTGACAAATTTTCTTATAAATTATATCATTGTCTTTTTTTTGTAACTGAAACAAGTATTGAATATATCTCAATACTTTAATATAATTAAGTGTATGCTATTAAAAAATATACAGGAAAAAGAAGAAAGAAGGGGTACTTTTGTCAAAATTAAAGAAATTTGTTATACTACTGGCTTTTTTGGTAGTAATATTCCCTATAAGCGTCTATGGATATTTTTATTATAAATTATCTACCATTCATGACTCGAGCATAAATAGTGATTTATTAAATAATAATGACCATAAAAATGAAAATGGAATAACTAACATACTACTTATGGGAACAGATGCTAGACCAGATGAAGATTCTTCAAGGTCAGATGCTATGATGATATTAACTATTGATAACAAACATAATGATATCAAACTTACATCATTAGCTCGTGATAGCTATGTAGACATCCCTGGTCATGGTAAACAAAAACTTACTCATGCCTATGCTTATGGACAAGCTGATTTGTTAATACAAACAATTGAAGAGAACTTTAATGTTGATATTCAAAATTATGCTTGTGTTAATTTCGAATCATTTATGTATATAATTGATGCTATTGGTGGCGTTGAAGTTACAATTGAAAAAGGAGAAATAAGTGAATTAAATAAATTTATTCCTGAAACTTATGGTTGGAATAAAAGTGATGATAAAGGTAGCATACAATATATTAGGAAATCTGGAGTACAAACTTTAAATGGATATCAAGCATTATCTTTTGCACGTATCAGACATAATGATACTGCCTTTGCAAGAGATGGAAGACAAAGAGAGATTATACAAGCTATAATCAAGAAAACAGAAACTTTACCTGTTACTAAATATCCAAGTTTATTAGATGCTGTTCTTCCATATGTTAAAACTAATATGAAGCCTAATGCAATACTTTCTCTAGGAGCTCAAGTTTTAAAAATGGGCGACTTAAATATTAAACAATTTGAATTCCCTATTGATGATGAAATTCATAGTACAGGTGGTATATATGGAAAAGCTGGTTGGGTTCTTAGATTTGACCCAGATACTTTAGATATATTACATGATTTTATATTTAATGATATAGAATTTAAACAATAATAACACTAAAAAACATTTAACGCAAATATTGTTATAAAATATAAGATTAAATATATAAAAAGAACTATATTACATAATTATTTTCAAGTTATTATACATACTTGATTATAAAATGTATATAGTTCTTTTTTTACTTTCTACTTTAATTTAATACTTTTTAATTTAACATTTTCCAATTTGATACTTTTATTTTAATTTGCCTTTATAGCATTTATAATATAGTATCTTTATTAAATTCTTACTATTGAACTAGGTTTAATAAACTGTTTAATGCAGTTTGATTTATTCCATCTCCAGCTTCATATACTAGGCTTGTCTTTTTAGGCTCTAGAGCAGTTTTCTGAGCAGATGTTACACTATTTCCAAGCATAACTACTGGTGATTTTAATTTTGCTGCTAAAGGTCCTGATGTTAATGCATCTACTAACTGATTACTCTTACTTACAAATATTGATGAATATTCAGCATTTGGATAGAATTTCTGTATTACTTTTCCATTTGTTTCTTCTCTATTTTCTCCAGCTATTCTATTTTTAGATACATCATTTGTAATAACTTTATCTAATTTATTTATTACTGAATCAGATATACTTAAATTACCACCTATAAAGTATGCATCTTTTACATTTAAGTCTGATACCCAATTATAGATTTCATCACTTACATTATCTTTTGATACTAATACGATTGGCTGTTTTTCTTCTCCTGCTTTTGAAGCTATAGAAAGAGAATCTGCTTCACCTGTACCACTTGTTATATATAGTTTGTCTACTGGATTAGTCTTTGCTAATTCTTTTGCTATTAAAAGAGATGTGCTATATCTATCTGAGCCACCCACTCTGTTTATTGATACATTTGATAATGTATCTTTTATCTCACTTTCAACTTTATCTCCAATAGAATTATTTCCTCCTATTAAGATAACTTTACTTGGATTAAGTCTTTTTATTTCATTTTTAGTAGATGTTGGTATATCACCCTTATTTACTAATAATATAGGTGCATCATTTGCAGTAGCAAGTGGAGTTGATGTTATACCATCGACTATAGAATATCCATTTACTAATACTACTGTATCTGAATTTGTAGCCCATCCTTTTTTACTTATTGCAACTGCTGTATCATATCTTTCAGCACCTCTTAATTTTTCCACCTTGACATTAGATGGTGGAGTCACTGGCTGTTCATTACTGTCAGAGTACAAGCTCTTTAAATCATTTTGTATAGATGTACTATTTGCTATATCTTTAGCTGAAAAATACATACTACCCTTTATTTCACTATATTTTCTATTTAATGTCACTTGCTTCACTATTTCTTTTGCTATGTTTTGCCCATTATAACTTGATTGCCCTTGTTTATATATACCTTGTCCTATGTATAAGTCTACATTTGTTCCTTTTACTTCATTTGCCCACCATGAAACTAATTTAGAGTAGTCTGCGGCTTTAAGACCAATTGGCCAGTAAAGTTGTGGAACTACATAATCAACTAATCCTTGTTTTATCCATGCTCTTGTATCTGCATATGTACCTACATAACTTTCATTACCTGATGTATCTGAACCTGTTGGGTCACTACTCTTGTTTCTCCATATTCCAGCTGGACTCACACCAAATACAACTTCAGGCTTTATACTCTTTATAGATGCCTTTACATCTCTAAGTAGAGTATTTACATTTTCTCTTCTCCAATTGTCTTTGTTTTGTCCTTGTCCATATTTTTGATATGTAGCAGTATCGTTAAAACTTACTCCTGGATAGAAATAATCATCAAAATGAACACCATCTATATCATAATTTTGAACTACCTCTGCTATACTATCAACTATGTACTTTCTAACTTCTGGTAAACCTGGGTCATAGTAATACTTATTTCCATGTTTAACTACCCAACTTGGATTTTTCTTTGCTGGATGGTTTGCTGGCAATTTATCTATGCTCTCATCTGCCATAGTTATTCTGTATGGATTAAACCATGCATGGAATTCCATTCCTCTTTTATGTGCTTCTTCTATTAAAAATGGTAATGGGTCATATCCAGGGTCTTTACCTTGAGTACCTGTAAGATATTCAGACCATGTGTTTATCTTTGATTTATATAAAGCATCTGATTTTGGTCTTACTTGAACCACTGCTGTGTTTATTCCTGCACTTTTTAATTTGTCTAATAAGTCTGTGTATTCCTTTTTTTGCTTGGCTTCATTATTTTTAGTCTTAGGCCAATCTAAGTTATAAACTGTAGATATCCAAGCAGCTCTCATTTCCTTATCATTTGACGAATCAGCAAATGAACTTACACTACACATTGTAAGTGTCATTACCAACGATAATAGTAATATACTTATCTTTTTCATTTCATCCCCCTTAATTTCTTAAATTTATTTTTTTCTACAATATACTCCTTACTAAGTATATCTAAAGTTCATATTATCTGTCAAATATTGAATAATATAGTTAATATTTATATTTAATATTTGATTATAATATGAAATAATTTATTATAAAAAAACAGCAAAGAAATTTATATTCTTTGCTGTTTTTATAACGTTCATCACTATTTTAATATTAATTAATACTTCACTTTCTATGTAAAACATTAAACATAACTATATTTAATGTTAATATTCAATCCTATGTAAATTAAATCTATTATTATTGTAAAACACGTGTAGCAGTTATAAGTCTTCTAGCATAATTAGTTCCTGGAGCCATACTAGTAACTTTTACTACATCTCCTGTTTGTGGTGAATGTATAAATTTAGAATCTCCTATATACAACCCAACATGATTTATTGAACCACCTGAACCAAAGAAAACTAAATCT
Organism: Clostridioides sp. ZZV15-6388; assembly: GCF_020657755.1. Taxonomy (NCBI): domain Bacteria; kingdom Bacillati; phylum Bacillota; class Clostridia; order Peptostreptococcales; family Peptostreptococcaceae; genus Clostridioides; species Clostridioides sp. ZZV15-6388. The sequence goes on from NZ_JAGWCU010000002.1 coordinate 67,767, forward strand.
CCTGCTTTTAATTCTGCTCTAGATACTTTCTTTCCTACTGTTGCTTGTGATCTTGATACTCTTGGTAAATTAACTCCTGCTCCATTTTTGTAAACATACGAAGTGAACCCAGAACAATCAAAAGAGTTTGGTCCAGTTGCTCCCCATCTATATGGTTTACCTTGTTGCTTAAATGCTAAGTTTAAAACATTTTGTACCTTTGCGTCTACATTTCCACCTTCAATAGTTAAATAATCTCCATTTACCCATCCTGTAACGTTGTCAACTGTTCTTATTTTTATCCATCCATTTGAATGTAGTTCTAAAACTTCAACTTTGTCACCTGTGTTTATCTTTCCTACTATTGCATCATTTGCACTAGCTCCACTTCTCATGTTTAAGAAATCACATTGATCTACTGTCGCAGTCATAGGTGAATTAGATAACTCTGCTGCACTAGCTGTTATTGCTCCTGCCTCTACTGTAACAACTCCTGCTATTAACACCATCGCTATAAATTTTTTCAATATATGTTTTTTATTTTTAATATTCATCATAATCTCAAATACCTAATCCTTTCGAAAATTTAACATTTTGTTCCTTCGTTTCCAATTCCTAATTAACATTCTAACTTACATCAAAATAAATTGCAACCTTTTTTGTAATCTTTTTGTAATCTTTTTGTAATCTTTTGTTTCTTTTTAGTATATATTTGTTTCTTTTTGCTCCCCCTGGTTACAAATTAGAAATATATTCTACTTCTCTCGAGTTGTTGCAATTTCTTTGATATTAGCATCTTCTGGTTTAATGTAAGTTGGTACTAATTTTCTCATGACACCATCTATTTTTTCAGTCTCTTCATTGTTTGTAATTTCTTTTAAAAGTTTTAAGTATTTTGTTATTTTTTCTCTATCAACATCTATTGGCCTACCAATAAAAATCTTTTTATGCTCTGTATCTAATAGACCTTCTTCTGACATAAGAAGTTCTTCATACAATTTTTCTCCTGGTCTAAGACCAGAAAATTCAATTTTTATATCAACATCTGGTTCAAGCCCACTAAATTTTATTAAATTTTTTGCTAAATCCAATATTTTTACAGGCTCTCCCATATCAAGTACAAATACTTCTCCACCTTTAGCCATAGCTCCAGCCTGTATAACAAGCCCTACAGCCTCTGGTATTGTCATAAAATATCTAATAATATCTGGATGTGTAACAGTTACTGGTCCACCATCTTCAATTTGCTTCTTAAAAAGGGGAATTACACTTCCATTACTTCCAAGTACATTTCCAAATCTAACTGCAACAAACTCAGTCTGACTTTCATCATTCATTGTCTGTATAATCATCTCGGCAGCTCTTTTAGTAGCTCCCATTATATTTGTCGGATTTACAGCTTTGTCTGTAGATATAAGGACAAACTTCTTAGCTCTATATTTTGAAGATAAACCTGCTATATTTAAAGTTCCAAATATATTATTCTTTATAGCTTCACCTGGGCTTGACTCCATAAGAGGAACATGTTTATGAGCTGCTGCATGGAATACCACTTCTGGCTTATATTTATTAAATATTTCATCCATTCTTTTTTCTTCTCTTATTGAAGCTATTATTGCTTTTAAATCCAACTTGTTTTTATATTTTCTAAGCAATTCTTGTTGTATTGCATAAGCATTATTTTCATAATTATCAACTATAATAAGCTCTTTAGGATTAAACCCTGCAATCTGCCTGCAAAGCTCTGAACCAATTGAGCCTCCTCCTCCAGTTACAAGGATTACTTTTCCTTCAATATAGTTACTTATCTCTTTTAAATTTGTTCTTATAGGCTCTCTACCCAATAAGTCTTCTATTTCTACCTCTCTAATCTGTTTTATATCAACTTTTCCATCTATAATTTCATAAATTCCTGGTATTGTCTTTATTTTACAATTAGTATTCTTACACATATCAATAATTTCTTTTTTTCTGTGTTTTTCTATGTTGGCAATAGAAAAAATTATTTCATCTACTTTATATTCTTCAACTATATCATTTATCTTTGAAGTTGTTCCTACAATCTTTACATTATGAATTATTCTTCCGATTTTATTTTTATCATCATCGATTATAGCTACTGCTACTTTTTTAAGTTCTGGATTTCGCTTTAATTCTTGTATAACCATCTCTCCAGCATCTCCTGCTCCAATTATAAGAATGTTAGAAACCTTCCCTCTAGAGTATGTCTTATTCATGACTATTCTTATAGCCCTGTAGCCTATTCTCACTCCACTTGTAAACATTATAATAAATATCGTATTTAATACATAAAGCATTATAGGATAATCGAGTCCCAATATTCTATTTATCACATAAGCTGGAATTAGATAAGCTAAAGTTGCAATAAAAATCGAAATAATTTCTTCTTCTCCTGCATATCTCCATAATGTATTGTAACACTTAAACAATCTAAATGACACTATATGGAGTCCAATATATATACAAACTGAAATTATTACATTATTAACATTGAATACATCTAAATTGCCTGTCAAACTCAAAGACATTCGAAATGCTACTAGCACGCTACAAATATCTAGAATTAATAATGATAGTTGTCTAAATTTATATTTTTTTAAAAGCTTATTAAAAAAGCTTTCTTTCTCTAAATCTATACTTTCTCGCATAACTAGAAGCCCTCCATTAAACAGCAAAAGCTACGCACCTAAGCATAGCCAACAACATCTATCTTTTGCTGTATTTTTCAATTCTTATTTTTTATATTTATCTAATATAGAGTCGTATATTTTTTCTATATCATTAAAATTTAAATTAACTTCATAATTTTCTCTAACAAACTTACGCCCTTTTTTACCCATATTAAGTCTAAGCTCATCATTTTCCATTAGTTTTATTATAGCATTTTTTATTTCTTCTGGTTGCTTTGGCTCTACAATTAGCCCCGTTTCATTTTCCAATACAGATTCTGGATGCCCACCTACATTTGTAACAATGACAGGAACTTCACAAGACTCTGATTCTATTGCAGCTACACCAAAACCCTCTCTCAAAGAAGGAAATACAGTTACATCAAAAGAATTAAAAGTCTTACTGACATCCTCTGGAGATATTCTACCTAAAAATTGAACATCATCTTCCACGCCTAATTCCTTAGTCAGATTCACTAAGTTATCCATTTGACTTCCAGAACCACCTATTTTTAAAATTATTTTCTTTTCTTTATATTCATCTTTCAACATCTTAAATGCTTGTACTAAATATTCAATTCCATATTTTTTTTCCAAACTCTTTATAATTCCTATTACAAAAGCATCTTCTTTTTCTACTTCCATAGGTTTAAATCTATCCATATCTACTCCGAAAAAGGTTACATCTACATGCTTGGCTGTATATTTATTAGCTTCTTTAGCCATGTCTCTACTATTTGAAAATATATAATCTGCTTTTCTAAAGTTATGTTTTATAATTTGTTTTTGTATAAAACCATTGTTTGGGAAATCATAAATATCAGTACCCCAAACAGAAATAATATATGGATGATACCCAAGTAAACTACCTATAAATCCATAACTACTTGCATATTGTGCATGAAGTATATCTGGCTTTATTTCATTTACTAGTTTCTTTATTTGTTTTATTGAACCTAAGTATCCTGTTTTTTTAGAAATATTTTCATTTTTCAGTTCTTCTACATTAGAACCAAAGTCATAAATTTTAATTCCCTCCATGTGACCTCCATTTAAAGAGATAACATGAATGTCGTATCCTTTATTTTTAAAAAAACTACACCATTTCAAAGTATGAGGATTTGACCCATCAGCCAAATAACAAACAGTCTTCATAATATTTACCTTCCTATCGAATAATACTCAATACCTAGTTCTTTCATATCTTCAAGCTTGTAACAATTTCTTCCATCTAGAACTAAAGGATTTTTCATCTTTTCCTTATACTTATGTATATCATAATTTAAGACATCTTTCCACTCTGTCATTATAAAACATATCTCTGCATCTTCTATTGTATCATCTATAGATTTAGCATAAAGTATAGAATCCCCAAATATTTTCTTAGTATTTTCAACTCCTATTGGGTCAAATGCAGTAACTTTTGCTCCTCTTTCAAGTAAATATTTTATATTTGGAATAGATGGGGCTTCTCTTATATCATCAGTATCTGGCTTAAATGTTAATCCTAAAACAGCAACTTTCATATCTTGAAAGCTCTCTACTAGTTTAGATGCCTTTCTAACTAATTTAAGTTTTTGACTTTCATTCACTTCTATAGCAGCCTTTACTGTTTTTAATTCATAACCGTTGTGCTCAGACAGCCAATGAAGGGCTTTTGTATCTTTTGGGAAACAAGAACCTCCATAACCTATACCTGCTTTTAAGAATTTACTTCCTATTCTATCATCATAACTCATTCCTAAAGCAACATCTTCCACATTAGCACCTGCTATCTCACAAAGATTTGCAATATCATTCATAAAAGATATCTTAAGTGCTAAAAAGTTATTTGATGCATATTTTATCATTTCAGCACTATTTCTATTAGTTACTATTATAGGTTGATTAAAAGGTTTATAAATTTCTTCCAGTATTCCTCTTGCCCACTCACTTTCCACTCCTATAACAATTCTTGAAGCATGTAAAGTATCTCTTACTGCACTACCTTGTGATAAAAACTCTGGATTAGATGCAAGTTCAACTTTTACATCATTTTTTAAGTTTTTATTTATATAATCTTCTATTTCTTCATTTGTTCCAATTGGTACTGTAGATTTTATTACTACTAAAGTATCTTTTGTTACAGTTTCAGCTATTTGCTTTGCAACTGCCTTTATATAATCTAAATTAGCTGAACCATCACTTCTTTCTGGAGTTCCTACAGCTATTAGTATTATATCTACATCTTCATAAGCTTTTTTATAATCTGTAGTATAATCTATTCTTCCTTTTTCATAATTTCTAACCATAAGTTCTTCTAGGCCTTCTTCATATATAGGTGCTATCCCAAGTTGCATTGATTTAACTTTATGTTCATCTATATCAACACAAATTACATTTTCATTGCCTACCTCTGCTAGACAAACACCTGTTACTAGCCCTACATATCCAGTCCCAGCTATAGCTATTTTCATTTTTTTACCTCCAAGTATATAAAACTTATACTCTTTTTTTAATGGCATTAAAAACATAGAAACAAAATACATATAGGCTTTTTGGTAAACTTAAATTTTCAACATTTCTATAGGTATTCCAAGTTCGTTTTAATGCTTTTATCTTATTGCTTGATATAGAATTTCCAACTAGCCTATAATTCACTAAATCTTCTTGAATTCCATATGCATATTTTTCCTTTTTAAGTAATTGTAACCAAGTTGCAGTATCTTGTCCTCTTCTTACTAAAGGCATACTAAATTCACCTATGACATCCCTATCGATGACTACAGTAGAACACCCTATAATAGTATTTCTAAGTAATCCTTCATAGTCAATCTTTTTAGGTGCTCTTGCAACTTTACTCGTTTTTGTTCCATCTTGTCTCATATATCTATAAGATGTAAAAGAAAACCCGATATTTTCTTTTAACATATATCCTATCTGAATTTCTAACTTTTTACTATCCCATAAATCATCACTATCTACAAATGCAATAAATCGCCCTTCCGCATTTTCAATACCAACATTCCTAGATACTGCAGCTCCAGAATTTTTTTCAAGCTTTATATATTTTATTCTAGCATCTTCTTTTTGAAAACTTTTTATAATTTCACTTGAATTGTCCTTAGAACAATCATCCACTAATAAAAGCTGCCAATTTTTATAAGTTTGATTTTGGATTGACTTTATTGTCTCTGATAAAAACTCTTCTGAATTATATACAGGAGTAATTATCGATACTAAAGGCTCATTCATATTTTTACTCTCCTTATATAGCAACTAGCAGTACTATACCAACAAGTTTACTTAGATACTAACTTTCTTTGTCCAATATATTTGTAATATCCTAATGGGAACAACACTAAATACAATAATTTATCAGATATTTTTTTGATTTCGCCAAAATAATGACTGTCAGATAACAATGAGTATCTAGCTAAATTTATGTAATTCTTTATCCACATATATGGATATCTACCTAAAGGATATGTATTTTGATTTATTAAATATAAAAACTCTAATGCTCTACCTTTTAATGCATTTTTATTTAATATATTCTTAGTCAAACCATCATCCAAATAATCTCTTATTATCATAGGTTTGTTTACACATTTAACTTTATAGTATTTAGACATTTCATTCCATACTACACTTTCTGGTAAAAATCTCACTTCTTTTCTTTCTGGAAAAGGAAATTTTATAAGCTCATCAGTTACAAATACAATGCTTTTATCTCCCTTAACACCATATTTAAAATATAGGTCTGCAAAGTGACATATTTTTTTATCCTCAGGCATTTCTGTGCCTATTAAATCTCCGCTTGGGTATACACAAAGTCCAACAACCCCACTAAATCCTTCTTTATTTTCTACAGAATTCCATTCATCATTAGCAATTTCAAGAGAATCTTTAATTAAACCATCATCACTATCTACAATGAAAAATAGTTCTCCATCTGCATTTTTCACACCTAAATTTATTGCAGTATGTTTTCCTCCATTTTCTTTGTATATATATCTTATATTTAATTTATCTTCTGATATAAATTTTTCAACTAATTCTTTAGTACCGTCGCTACTTCCATCATCGACAATCAACCATTCAAAGTCGTTGAAATCATATGTTTGAGCTTTTAAATCATTGTACAAATTTTCAAGTAAATGAGCTCTATTGTATGTTGGAGTAAATACAGTAAATTTATATTTATACATTAATTAAATCTTCCTCTCTATCTAACTTTTTTTAATTCCATTTATTCCATAATTAATAAAGTAGTATATAGCTTTGTATAGAGGTATTTTTTCTATATTTCTATATATATTCCAAGTCCACATAGCAGCCTTTATCTTATTACCACTAAGGGAGTTACTAGATTTTCTATATAATGCTAAAACTTCATTTATTCCATGAGCGATATGTCCTCTTTTCAATATAGATAACCACAAGACATAATCTTCATGTCTTACACCACTCATCTTAATTTCAAAATCCAGTTTAGACTTATCAATTACAACAGTAAGACATCCCAAAATATTTCCCTTTAATAACCTTCTGTAATCCACATTAGGTGGCACTTTTATTACTTTATTTAACTTTTTATCATTTTCGTCCATCAGTTCATATGAAGTAAATGAGATTACATAGTCATTTTCTAACATAAAGTTTACTTGTTTTTCTAACTTACTACTATTCCACTGGTCATCACTATCTAAAAAAGCTATAAATTGTCCTGTCGCATTACTTAATGCTAGATTTCTAGCATTAGAGACACCCTTATTAGTCTCAGTCTTTATGCATTTTATTCTACTATCCTGTTGCATATAAGATTTGACTATATTAGGACTATTATCTGTTGAGCAATCATCAATAATTAACATTTCCCATTCTTGATAAGTTTGGTTTAATACTGATTTTATGGTTGCTTCAATAAATTTTTCAGAATTATACATGGGAGTAATTATAGATACTAAATTCTTCTTCATATTACCTTCCTCATCATTTATAAAATATTTATTTAATTTTACTTAATACACAATCATATATCCTCTTGCAGTTCTTATTGTCATTATATCTGAAAAACTTATTTCTTTCATTTTTTTGGTTATCCATAACCTCAAAATTATTTTCAATAATATCAATAAGTTTATTCACAGCTTCATCATTATTATAAGCCAAAGACCCAAACATTTCGCTTTTTAAATCTATATACGAATCAACTTTTTCCATATATTCATCTAAATCAAATTGATAAAATAAAATAGGTCTGTTCATATATAGAAAGTCTATGGCAACACTTGAATAATCAGTTATGTTTACAGCTGATTTTCTTATTTCATTTGCTAGAGTTACCCCTTTATCTAAAAATACAATTCGTTTACCAGTTATGTTTTCTTTTATGTCATCTATAAACTCATGCATAAGATGATGCATATAAATTTTTACATTTATATCTTTCTCATCTAATATTTTATTTAATTTATCATCATTCAAGAAATTCATTATATTTTTAAAATAATCTGTATCTGTAAATTTTCCTGAACTAAATTTTATCCAGTCTCTCCATGTAGGAGTATATAATATATCTCGTGTTTGTGCAACTTCATTTGTTGGTAAATTGTCATATCTTGCATTTCCAATTATATAAACTGAGTCATCTAACATTCCCCAATCATTTACCATGACATTTCTTTCAAACTCAGAACTTGCTGTAACTATATTATAGCTTTTATATAGGTTATCTATAATATTTTTGAACTTTTTATTCATTGGTTTTCTCTTTTTAAAACTTATAGTTCCATGATTTAAGAACACTTTTATCGTCTTTTTATGAAAATAATTAAGAACAGGTACAGCAAAGTTATAAGGTGCTATATCTGCTGATGGCGCATGTGAAAATACTATAGCTTTTGAATTGTAATAATATAGATAGTTTTTTACACTTCCTCTTATTAATTTTTTGCCTGGAATTTTATCAAATACTTTACTATCTTTATTTACTACCCAATAAGTTTCTACATCATTATGCTCTTTCAACATATACTCATAAAAGAACTTGGAATTATCATTGTATATATCTCCTGAATGTCCACCTATAAGCCAGATATTTCTACCATTAAACTTATGCTTACTAAATGGATACATAAAAAAAGCCAAAAGCATATTTATTAAAAATTTAACCTTGTCCATAAACACCATCCTCATTATAACTTATACTGTCTAAATCCATTAATTCTTCCTTTTATAGTGGCACTATGATAATCTCTGTTGGAACTCAATATAAGACCGCCTATATTTCTTACAAGTTTTGATGCCATAACCTTTACAAACTTATAATTCTTTCTATAGACTATTTCTTTTTTGCAAATGGCTCCAAAACCTCTTCCATAGTTATAATCTTTTTGATACTTTTCTTTAGATTTAGAATGTTTTTTTGCAGGATGGTAAATTATATCATTCCCAAAATATTTTCCTTTAAATCCTAAACTCAATAAGTTTAAAACATAATCTATCTCTTCACCAGCACCAAAATCTCCACCAACACCTAATTTTTCATCAAATCTTGTATATTCTTTCTCTCCATAATCAACAAAAAAAGTTATGGATGTTATAGTATTTAAAACGTTGGAACTTGTGATATCACAAGTTCCATCATACATTTTCTTAAATGCATCAATTTTATTTGCATCCATAGTTTTACAACTGTATATTTTATAATCTTTATTTTTATTAAAGAAATTTATAACTTTTTCTAATGTATCATTTTCGTAGACACAGTCATCATCAGGAAAACCTATAATTTGCCCTTTAGCATTGTCTATTCCTACATTTCTATTATAACTTAATCCCATCTTATCGCTTTTTATATACTTTATATCTAACTTATCAACGTATTTATCAACTATCTCCTTAACTTTGCTATTATCGTTTTGATCTACTACTATAAGTTCAAAGTTTTTGTAAGTTTGATTTTCTAGGCTGTCCATAAGTAAATATATATCATCATATCTATTTAATGTTGGCATTATTAATGATATTAACATTACTACCTCCTACTTTTCACTTTCCACAAATCTACCTCTCTTTTATCGTTTAATATTACTTCTTTTATTAGTAATACTATTGTAAAACTAAATGAAGCTTCCAATAATAAATTTTCGGCAAAAGAATATAGTAAAAATATGAATAAAGCTACTAAATACTCTTTTTTATCTTTTTCTATAAAACTTTCTATACCTTTATACATCAAATACATAAATAATATGCAAGCAACTACTCCTAGTACACTAATTATATATATATAAGAACTATCTAGTGGATTAGTTGCTTTTATAGCAGCGCTATATGAATTTCCAAAAGGTTTCATAAAATTTCCCTCTTGAGATAGGTATACATTCCAAAACTTAGGTCTACTCGCTAATAATCTATTTAGTACACTACTTTTAGAAAACATTATACCAATAAGTACACTAGATAAAGTGAGTATTATCGGTGATGTCTTTATAAGCATTGGTAGTCCTTTTACTTTTTTTAGGTCTATCAACCTTATTATTTCTACAAATATTAATCCTGCTAATATAGTAAAAAAACCAGTTCTACTATATGTAGTTTGATAAACAAAAAATGCAGATCCAAATAAAATTATTCTATCCCATTTATTATAGTTTTTATATCTTAAGAATATATATGCTGCATATATAGTAACCATATGATAAAATACCCCATTTGGATTACCAAGTCCAAAATCCATTCTTGTAACAAGCGTATCTAATTTTCCTATATATCTATAGTGGACTTCCTGATTAAATACTAATGAAGGAAATAAATTAAATAATAATATAGCTCCTATTAAAAAACATGCAGATATTATTAAATAACTTTTAACTATATATTTATCATCTATTTGTTTAGCTGATACAGCTAGCAAAACAATTAATAATATAGCCCCTTCTCTATTTAATATATAAAGTAATACACAGGCTCCAACTAGCACCATTTCTGTTATACTTTTTCTCTTATCAAATAAAAAAAGTAGCATTAGTATTCCTATTGAAGAATAAAATAACGCTGATTTAATCATCCCTATACTCATATCTGGGTCAATAAATGATATCATATACTTTCTAAGTAATATGATAAACAAAACAAATATATAAAGATATTTTTTAATCATAATATTTCTATCATCGTTTAAAGTCTTCATTTCACTTTCTCCCTTTTAGCTTCGTAAAGTATTACTTGCAAATATTTTACAACACTTCCATATCTTATTTACACCTGTTAAGTGCTTGCTTTCTAAGAAATAATTTCTTTTCTTAGCCCAACTTTTTCCCCACCAATGTATTCCATAAGTATTTTCTGTAATACATTCTGGTGTAAAGTCTTCTTTAAATCCAAAAGGATAAAAATATTCTTTATCATAGACACGGATACCTTCTTCATAGTTATTTTGGTCAATCTTTTTATAATTTTTTTCCATAAGATAAGTCATAACCTTTGGTATTGTAAACAATGAAGAAGTCAGGATTTCTTTTTCATAGTACTCTAATAAGTCTTTAAAAAAAGGATGTCCTTTTTCTACACCTACTATGGCTGCATTCATGTATTCTCCATCATCTTCATATCCACATATAAGCCTATTATTTTCTAAAAGAGGAGTTATATCCTTTAATATTTGCATATCTGTATCCATATAAACTCCACCTTGTTCATAGAGTACTCTTATTCTTGTATAATCTGATATGAATGCCCAAAGCTTTCTTTTATAACATTCTTCCAAAAACTTATTTCCTTTTATTTCTTTCTCTATATCAAAGTTTTTTTCATTCCACTCTACTATCTCATATTCTGGAAGTTTCTCTTTCCAGGAATTTATACATATATTTTCTATATTTCCTTTTGGTCCACCAAACCATACATAATGTATTTTTTTAGGAATCAAATTAACACCTCCTACATATATTCTTGTCTATCTTCTTCTTTTAATTGCTCTACTATCTTTTTGACATCTTGAGCTTTATCTTTTCTACAAACCATAACTGCATCATTTGTAGATACTACTATTAAATCACTAATACCTATTGTCGATATTAATTTGTCATCTGAATATATAATTGAGTTTTTAGTATCTATAGTAATATTTTCACCTCTTTTGATGTTACCTTCATCATCAGTTGGATATATTGCACCTAGAGAGTCCCAAGAACCAACGTCATTCCACCCAAAATCACCAGGAACTACTATAACATCATTACTTCTTTCCATAATACCATAATCTATAGAAATTGATTGTATTGTTGGATATATTTCTTTTATTTTTCCTATTTCATCTTCTGTTCCTAAGTAATTACTGATTTCCTCTAATTTTTCATATACTTTTGGTAAGTATCTCTTAAAATCTTCCAATATCTTAGATACTTTCCATACGAACATTCCACTATTCCATACATATTTTTTAGAGTTTACATATTCTTTAGCAATTTCATAGTTTGGCTTTTCTACGAACTCCACTACCTCATATGCAACATTTTCTATTGTGTTTTCTCTATTAAAATTTATGTATCCATATCCTGTTGATGGAAATGTAGGAGTTATCCCAATAGTTACTAGTTTATCATTATTTTCTGCTATATAGATAGCTTTTTCTAAAATAGATTTAAATTCTTTTTCATCTTTTATATAATGGTCAGCTGGATATACACACATAACACCATCACCATATTTTTTCATTATGTTAAAGGCTGCAAAACCTATAGCTGCTGCCGTATTTCTGGCACATGGTTCTGGCAAGATATTGCTATCTAAACATTTATCTTTTACTGTATCCTTTAAAGCTTCCAATTGCTTCTCATTAGTTACTATAAATAAATCCTCTTTTTTTGCTAGAGAATCTATTCTATTTATAGTTTCATTTATTAAAGCATCTTCTCCACTTAAATTTATAAGCTGTTTAGGTACTTCTTGTCTACTAAGTGGCCAGAAACGAGTCCCTCCTCCACCAGCCATTATGACATTGTATGCTTTCATTATTTATCTCCCCTTAGCTCTTTATATAGAATCCACCACATTTAATATATAAGATATTAAATTATTCAACTTAGATTCTACATCTTCTTGGTTGTCTGAATTTGCTCCAAAGTAAAATTTAATTTTAGGTTCTGTACCTGAAGGTCTTATAGCTATCCAAGAACCATCTTCAAGTAAAAATTTAAGTACATCTGATTTAGGTAAATCATCGACTCCATCTTTATAATCTAAAATGTTATCTACTTTTACATCAGCCACATTATCTATTTTAACACTTCTAAAGTAAAGCATCATCTCTTTTATTTTTTTTATTCCATCTATGCCTTTTAAAGTCACTGACTTTAAGTCCTCTTTGTAGTATCCAAATTTATTATATGTATCTATCAAAGCTTCATACAAATTCATACCTTTTGAAAAATAATATGCTGCCATTTCACATATCATAAGTGAAGATACAACACCATCTTTGTCTCTAGCATGAGTTCCAATTAAGTAACCATAGCTTTCCTCATATCCCATTATAAAGCTTCTATCATTACTTTCTTCAAACGCTTTTATTTTTTCTCCAATAAATTTGAATCCTGTTAAAGTATTTAAACAATCTACATTATAAGCCTTTGCTATTTTTGCACCTAATTCTGATGTAACTATAGTTTTTATTATTGTAGGATTGTTTTTAGGGAGTTTATTTTCTTCAACTAAACTCTCTAATATATATCTAACTAAAAGTGAGCCAACTTGATTTCCATTTAATACTACATACTCACCACTAGAATCTTTTACAACAACACCCACTCTGTCACAATCAGGGTCTGTTCCTATTATCAAATCAGTACCATTACTCTTTGCCATTTCAATAGCTATATTAAATACTGACTTTTCTTCAGGATTAGGATACTTAACTGTTGAAAAATTAGAATCTGGCAATTCTTGCTCCTTAACCACCATTACATTTTCAAAGCCACATTCATTTAAGACTCTTCTTACTGGTTTATTTCCAGTTCCATGAATAGGTGTATATATTATTTTTAATTTTTTTCCATATTCATCTATTGTATTTTGTCTTAAAACTTGCTTCTTAACAGCCTTTATAAACTCATCATCTACTTCATTATCTAATATAGTTATTAAATTTTTAGATAAAGCTTCTTCAAAATCTACACTTTTAATAATACTGTAATCATCAATCTTATTAACTTCTGCAATTATATCATTTGCCATATCTATACAGATTTGACCACCATCTGAGTCATATACCTTATATCCATTGTACTCTTTAGGATTATGACTTGCTGTTATTACTATTCCCATAGCACACTTTAAATATCTAACAGCAAAAGAAAGTTCTGGTGTAGGTTTTAATTCTTCAAAAATATAAGCCTTTACACCATATGCACTTAAAGTTTTAGCTACTTCTATACAAAACTCTCTTGACATGTATCTACTATCATGTGCTATAATAATTCCTTTTTGCTTTCCTTCTTCACCTTGTGTCTTCATAATATAATTTAAAATTCCAAGTGTTGCACGTCTAACAGTATAAATATTTATTCTATTAGTTCCCGCTCCTATTATACCCCTTAGACCACCTGTCCCAAATTCTAAATTTTTATAGAATCTATCTTGTATTTCTTTTTCATCATCCTTTATATTTAATAGCTCTTCTTTGGTTTGTTCATCAAAATAAGGAGAATTTAACCACATCTCATAATTGTTTTTATAATCCATATTTTCATCCTTTCTGACTCTATTTTAATTTTTTAAGGTAAATGTCTATCTTTTAAGTAGTTTTTGTTTTCCTTTTCTCAAAAACTCAAAAGCTAAATCCATCTCTTCTACCTTAAATAAAACTATCAATATTGTATATACAGAAGCTCCACCTAATACCCCAGCTCCAACTGATATAATTTCTTTAATTGTTCCTGCACCTATAAATGCATATAGATTGTTATATATCAATAAAGTGACTACTGCCATCACACCTGATGCTACCAAACTTTTAAGACCAGTCTTTATGATTTTATCTCCTCCAAAATATCCATTTTTCTTTTTAAGAGATATAAACAATAATATAACTGTAATTATATTAGATGTACTAGTTGATATAGCAATACCTGCATGACCAAGTGGTCTTATCAATATTAAATTAAGAACTATATTTATTATTAAGGCTATACTTCCATTTATCATTGGTGTCTTTGTATCTGAAAGAGAATAGAAGGCTCTATATAAGACATCTCTTACCCCACAAGCCAATAAGCCTAGCGAATATAATCTAAGAGCTATAGATGTAAGGTCTGTTGATAAGGCGTCAAACTTACCTCTTTGGAATAATATTCTAACAAGAGGTTCTGCCAATATAATAGCTCCTATAGATATCGGAAGCACCACCAATATAATACAATTTGATGATTTTACAATAGTGCTTATAAATCCTTCTTTATTATCTTTACCTGACATTTTTGCCAGCTTAGGATATATAACGGTTATTATAGATGTAACAAATAATGCCATAACAAACTCATTCAGTCTATTTGCATAGTTAAGAGCGGACAACTTCCCATCTCCTAAAGTAGTTGCCAATAACCTGTCAACAAATATATTTAACTGTCCAACAGCTACACCTATTAACATAGGCAAGACTAGATTCACTAGTTCTTTTATGGACTCATCCTTTAAATTTATATATGGTTTATACTTGTAGGACTTCTTAAATGCAAATGGAAGTTGAAACAATAGCTGACTTGCCATAGCAACCAGTGCTCCTGCTGGTAGTATCCATATATTTTTTCCTGCACTTAGTGCTATTGCTGCTATTATTATGATATTATATGGAATTCCTATAAGTCCAGGAATTACAAAACTGTCATTCACCTGTAAAAATGAACTAAATATTTTACTTCCACTCAAGAACAAAACTCCTGAAATCATTATTTTAGTAAATAATATTGCTGCTTGAAACTTAGCAAGGTCACTTCTAAATCCTGCTGCAAATACTGTAACAAATTGCTCTGTAAATAAAAGCCCAAAAATAGCTATTATTATAGCCATTATATAGCATATATTTAAAACATTATTAGTAAATTTTAAGGCACCTTCATCTCCGAGTCTTTTCTTCGTCTCAAAGTACATAGGTATATAAGTTGTAGCAATTGCAGAACCTATGACTGCTATGATTAAACCAGGTATATTTAGTGTTAATACAAATACATCTGCATACATACCTGTTCCATAGAAATTTGCAAGTACAAGTTCTCTAAGGAAACCTAATACTTTTGAAAACATAGTGGCGGCCATAATCCACAATGCTGCTTTAGCTGTTTTTGACATTTTATTTCTCCTTATCTAATTTAAACTCTAAAAGTAGAACTTTTAAAACTGCTTATAAACATTATTCTAATTAAGTAAATTTAACCTATGAAAAGCTTCCTTATAAATTAAATACTATATTGACTCATATCTAAGTGCCCTAAATGTAATCAATAGTAATAATAGTATTAATATTATACAAGATAAGAATGTTAGATTAAATATACTCTTAAGTAAACTATAATTACCTACTGTATACCCAACTTCAATTACATCACTTATGTTGTTATCTTTCAAGAATTTATCTTGTGCACGACTTAAATTATCACTACAAATCAGTATTGGCATATTTTCTTTAGCCGATACTACTCCCAAAGAAATATATTCGTTTACATCAGCTCTACTTCCAAAGTCTAATCTAGCAGTATAGATTTTATTTATATCTTTTACATCATAAAACTTCTTTATTAAATCGATATTTGTCGCTGACTTATTTATTTGCTTTATACCTTCTATATTCTTTAAGCTAGAATCAATATCTGCAATAAACTCTTTTGAATCACCTAAGGCATATATTTTTTCAAGGTTTTTACCTTTTAAGAAATCAATTTGTTCTTCAAAACCTTCATCTTGAGCCCATATTATTGGCATTCCACTTTTAGCTGCATAAGAATACACAGATATGGCATTTTCTAATCCTGTAGTTGAGCTAAGTAAAAATGCTTTATCGAATCCTACTGTTCTGTACATTTCTCTAGCTATCTTTAAAGATGTATCATATCTGTCTTTTCCTCTTATTCTTTCTACTTTCATTCCCATTTTTTCTATATTACGTTCAGCATCTTTAGATACTGCCTTTAAACCACCTATTATCGTAACCTTCTCTGGACCTAGTTCTTTTAGATAATTTCTTGTTACTCTACCAAGATTTTTACTCTTAGTTACAACTATTGGAGCATTTTTTGCATATGCTAAAGGTGTTGCACTTATACTGTCTACAATTGACTCTTCATTTACAAGAATTACTTCTTTAGAATTCTTAAATGCTCTTTTATTTAATTCTGTTGAAATCTCTGGTATACTACCTTCTATCAACTCTTTTTTAGGATTTGCATCTGCAAATACTCCTATCGTACTAGAAATAGAGATTAGCAAAACTAACGATAATATAGTAGAAAATTTTTTAATCATAAGTTCTCATTCCTTTTCTTTTTTGTATTTTTTGACAATAAAAAAGCTCTTTTTAAAGAGCTTTTTCATTGATTAGTAATCTAATATTTTAAAATTATCTAGCTCCGTCTCCTGTCAATACTACTTTAACAGTTTTAAAGAGTATCTTAAAGTCAAGTAATATACTCCTATTTTTTATATAGTAAATATCTTCTTTAAGTTTTTCTTCAGGAGTGATTTCGTATCCACCATTTACTTGTGCCCAACCTGTAAGTCCAGGTTTTATAGCAAGCCTGTTGATAAATCCAGGTATTTCCTCATTAAATTGAACAGTAAAGTTTGGTCTCTCTGGTCTAGGGCCTATTAAACCCATGTCCCCCTTTAATATATTAAACAGCTGTGGAATCTCATCAATTCTAGTTTTCCTAATAAACTTTCCAACCTTAGTTATTCTAGGATCATCTTTTTCAGCCCATTGTGCGCCAAATTTTTCTGCGTCTGTTCTCATAGATCTCAATTTATATATATAGAATCTTCTCCCGCATTTTCCTAGTCTTTCTTGCTTATAAGTTATTGGTCCTTTGTCCTCTATTTTAATAAGAATTCCAAATATTGCTATTAAAGGTAAACCTACTACAAGCCCTAATATCGATAAAACTAAATCCATAACTCTTTGGTACAAGTCAAATAAAACTGTCCCTTTTACTATGCTATAGTCAATCTCACTTGCAATTTCTTTATCTGCCCCTGGATAGCTTGTAACTTTAGGTATTTCACATTCATCATTAGTATATCCAGACATAGCTACCTCCATATTGGAATAAAAAATTTTTAAATTCTTAATTTCAACGTATTTCTATCTTATTTTTGACTTATTTCTATATTATACTCAATAATGAGCAGTTTATCAATACAATAAACGTCATTGTAAATAATTTGATTCTTTGCAAAAATATATCATCTCTTGCTATATTTTATATTATAACAGGAGATGATATATTTTGCTTTAATATTTTTTATTTTATTTTACTGTATCTTCTATTCCTATTCCAATTTGAGTTCCCATTGTTTTTACTTTTTCTGCTGTATTTAATTTATCCATATCGCTCTTATTGTCTATAAATGCACACTCTACAAGTATTGCAGGATATTTATTGTTTCTTAATACATATAGGTAATCATTTCCATTTGCAAGTGTTCTTGTCTTGATTCCTCTATTTTTCATATTAAATTTCTCTAATATTCTTTTTAAGATATTTGATGCAGCAGTCTTAGTTGTTCCACCATTTTTATCTTTTACTTTGTAAAAAATTTCCACACCATTACCTGCTCCATTAGATGCATTGTAATGTATACTTGTAAATAAATCTGGCTTTATAGTATTTGATAATGTTGTTCTTTCTCCTAAAGCCATCGTTTTATCTGTATCTCTTGTCATAACAACATTTATACCTTTTGAACGTAAGTATTCAGTAGTTGCTAAAGCTGTATTAAGAGTATATTTCTTTTCTTGAGCTCCACCATTTAGTCCACTAGTTGCACCTGAATCAGAACCCCCATGACCTGGGTCTATCACTACAGTCTTTCCTGCTGCTGAACCAGAATTATCTGGTTCTGTTGGTGCATTGTGTTTTGATAAACTAGATGCTATAGAGCTTATAACACTCTCTTTCATTCCATCACCAATTTGATATACTGTTCCTGCTGTTTTTTCTGATAAGTTTGTACTATGATATGCAGAAACGTAAGTTTTTGGAGTTATAAGTATTGGAGATTTCAACTTAGCTGCTAAAGGTCCTGCTGTTATTGAGTCAACTATTATGTCAGATTTTGCAACTAACATTGCACTCAACTCTTTATCTGGATAGAAAGTCTTAATTACCTTTGCATTAGTTTCATGTCTATCAGCTCCAGACACTCTGTTTTTTGAAGTTGCATTTTTTGCTATCTTAGATATTTGGTCTATAATTTTTGATGATAAACTTTGGTCTCCACCTATGTAGTAAGCTTCTTCTAAACCTTGTGAAGATAACCAATTATATGTACTTTCTGGTACAGAATCTTTATTAGCTAATATTATAGGTTGTTGGTCTTCACCTGCTTTTGATGAAATATTAAGAGCATCATACTCACCAGCATATCCATTTGCTATATATATCTTATTAACATCATGATACTTATCGATTTCTTTTGCTATAAGTAAAGATGTTTCATGTCTATCAACTCCACCAATACGAGTTACATTTACATCTACAGCAGATTTAATTTGAGATACTGCCTTCTGTGAAACTGAACCATCATCACCTATGATTATTACATCACTTGGATTTAGACGTTTTAATTCTGCCTTTGTGCTTTCTGGTATATCATCTTTGTTTGCAAGTAATATTGGTGCATCATATGTAGAAGCAAGTGGAGTAGCTGTTATTCCATCTGCTGCTAGTTCTCCATTAACTATTACAACCTTACTAGCTCCATCTTTCCATCCTTGTTTACTTATCTCAACAGCTGTCTCAAATCTAGTAGCTCCTGCAAGTTTTTTTACTGGTGCAGAAGTTTTTCTCATATATTCATTTACTGCTTTTGTCGAGTTAGCATCACTTATTATAAATTCTTGTGTAACATCATAATCTTTAAGATTTAATCCCATAGATTCTAAGTCTTCTTTGTTTAAAACTTTCTGTTCATCTTTACCATTTACTTTTATGCTTTGAAGTTCCCATACATTTAAATATTCTGGGTCTTTATTGTAATTTATTACACCTTCATATGCATCTGTCTTTTCATTGTAATTTAAAGTAGCTTCAAGTGGCATATCATAACACATAAAATTTAATGTTATTGAATCAGCGTTTAATTTTTCCTTAAATTTTACACTTGCATTCGATTTACTTCCTAACACTACACTTTTTCTTTGTAAATTTATATTAATATCTGAATTAGATTCTGTATTTGCAGTAGTATTTTCTGCTGCTAAAGCCACGTTTGGTGCCACCATTGCTATAGACAACATTCCTGTTGCTAATAATTTTGTTCTTTTTCTCATTGTATCCCCCCTAGATTTTTAGATCTTTAAATCTTATTTAATTCTTCTTGAACTTGTTTTATATTACATAAATTCAATATTATGTAAATCTTTTTTCATTATAGCACAAAAGATTACAAATTGTAATCTTTTTGTAATCTTTTATGGCATGTTTTTTTAATTTTCGCTAGGGAAAAACCGGATTATTCCTGAGAATTTCTGCATATTTGAACAAATTAAAGAAATATTTTTTTAAACAAAATACTACATTAAATTTTAATAAATATTTTCTTTTTATACATAAACGACATTATTATAACCCAAAACAATACATACAAGAGAGAAAATACAAGAGAATCCCACGTTGTACCTGCCCAAGGTGTTATAAGTTCATATGTAGTCCATTCCACCAAGGTAGTGGGATAATCTACTTTATCAGTAAGTTTTGGTAAATTCCAAAACACATGACTCAATATCTCAAGACACATATATGTAAAAATAGGGCTACTTCCAAGTGCTATTATTGGAGTAAATATTTTGCTTTTATTTTTGATGTCACATATAAAGTAAAATATTGCCAATAAAATACCATAACTTCCAGCCATTAAAAGTACAAATGAGCTTGACCATAATCTCTTATTAAATGGAAAATATTGATTAAAAGCAAAAGCACATGTAAGTAAAATGATACTCATAATTAATATTTTAAAGAATTTTTTATACTCTCCTATATTTTCTTTTAGAAGTACACATCCCATAGTACAGCCCAACATTCCTGAGGAAATAGCTACTATACTTGTTAAAAATCCGTCTGGTTCAAACTCTGGCTTGTACAAATGTCCTTTAAAAAAATGGAAATCCACTAATTGTGCAAGAGAACCTTCTAATTCAAATCCATAAGGTTTTGCAACTATGTAATACCCCACTATAATAAATGCAGATATACACAAGAAAGTAATTATAGTTGCAGTGCTTCCTACATTTAGCTTTTTTAGTAGTAAATACACTAAACTAGTTACAAGATACACTAGCCCCATACGTTGAAGCACTCCAAGTATTCTCACAGTACTTAAGTCATGATTTCCTAGGTAATTTAAGAAAAATCCAAACAACATTAGTAAAATACTTCTCTTAAATATACTTAGTATTATTCGTATTGTAGACTTATTATTCTTTAGTTTACTGTTTATTGATATTGGAATTGTAACACCTAAAGATATAACAAAGAAAGGGAATGCAAAATCTGCAAGTGTTACACCATGCCATATAGCATGTCTTAGTTGTGGATACATTCTCATCCAAGTCCCAGGATTATTGCAAACTATCATGAGGGCTATTGATAGCCCTCTTATTATATCTATTGATTTAACTCTACTTTTTATAGTTTTTGTATTTAATTTACCTTCAAATCCACTCTCCATATTACCTCCCCCAAGATTTAACTTTATATTTAGCTTTAGCTATGATTCTATCTAACTATATATCTTCATACATAAGTCTAAAATATAGTTCTCTTAAATATACATCTTTTTAGTTAAGAAATTTCTTTAGAAATCCAAGTTTATCTAGTATGTCTTGTATTTTATTGACTTTCTGGCTTATAGAATCTATAGCTTTTTCAATAGAATCAACCTTAGCCTCTAAATCCTCAACCTGATTTACTTTTTTGTCTATAGTACCATGATTAGTTATATCACTATTAGATGAATTATCTATAAGTTTTCCTATATATCCATCATTAATCAATTTTGTATCATTAGCAGATGCTAATATCATCAACGTATCTATATCTGAACTTCTAGTATTTTCTATAACTCTACCATTTTTGTCGCGAACTGACAATATAGATATTGTATCATGATTATTAAATCCACCTTCACCAATATTTCTCACTATAACATTTACTAAAGTAGCATAGTTATTTACCTCACCATTAGGCATATCAACAGTGATAGTCTTTGAACAATCCCCTTTTATATTCACAGTTATTGGTTTATTTGTTACCATTATAAAAGTTTCATTTACAGTATCCTCTTTTGGATTAAAGTTAATAATGTCATTAGGACTTGCAATATTTATCATATTAGTTAATTCTTCAACAGTTTTAGCTTCAAAGATAGTCTTATCTTGTAAAGTCTTAATCTCATTAAAAGCTTCTTCATTTCCATTTCCACCAACTTGTGTTACAGTACTTAATTTTTTAGTACTAAGTACATCCCTTTGCTTTGTATTTAGTTTATCACCGACCAAAACAACAGGTGATTCATTTTTTGCTGCCAATACTCCAACTGCCAATGAATCAATAAGTTGATTTTCATTTTTACTTCCATCTTTGGTTACATATAGATTATTTAAATCTACATCAGAATAAAACTTTTCTATAACCTTGGCATTAGTTTCATTTCTATCCTTTCCACTCAATCTTTCTGCATTTGGAAGGCTCTTTTCTACAGCTCTTGAAACAGAATTTGTACCTCCAACTACATATGCCTTTATAACTTTCTCATCTTTTATAAATTTTTCAAATGGTTCTACTCCATTCTTTGGACTAGATAAAACTACAGGCATATTATTTTGAGCAGATGGTGCTCCAACACTTACAGCATCACTTAGCCCTTTTTCCCCATTCACAACAGCTATCTCCTTAACATCTTTAATATCTTTTAGTTTATTTGCTAAAAGTAATGAAGTCTCATATCTATCATTACCACTAATTCTTTCCACATTTAATCCATCATTTTTTAATTGATTCTCTATATCCTTATTTAACACAGCAGTCCCACCAATTAAATAAATATCCTTAGCTCCCAAACGCTTTAGCTCTGTTTTAGTTCTATCATCCAGTTTATTACTTTCTGTTAAAAGTATTGGAGCTCCTTTAGATTTTGCAAATGGTGTAGCTGAAAGAGCATCAGCTAAAGAACTATCATTCACTAATACAGCATTATTACTTGAACTATATGCTTTTTGACTTATCTTTACAGCAGTTTCATATCTCCCTTCACCTATTAATTTTTCTTCTGTAAGTGCATATGATGAAGTTATAGAAATCCCACTCAAAGTAAGCGCTATTGTCAATATAGTTAAAATAGTTTTTGGTGCTTTCATTTTATTACCCCCTTATTTCGTTTAAAATCTTACCATCTTATATTATAGAGTATCTTTACACTATTTTACAGTTTAAAATTATTACATTTTTCTCTATAGAAAATTTCTCAAGAAATAAGCCCCAACCATATTAACGGTTAGGGCTTATTTCTTTAATATATCTTTAAAGCTATATTAAATATTTTTTAAATTACAAAATATCTAACATTATTATTTTCCTAAAAGACTATTTAATTCATTAAAAGCACTTTCATTTCCATTTCCACCAACTCTAATTGGAGTTTCAATCTTCTTAGATTTAAGTACAGTCTTTTGACTCTCATCTAATTTATTTCCAACTAAAACAACTGGAGAATCTGTCTTAGCACCCAATGCTCCTACTGCTAGTCCATCTATTAAGTCACCTTGACTTTTTGAACCATCTTTAACAACAAAAGCATATTTTAAATCTGAATTAGTATAGAACTTATCTATTATCTTAGCATTAGTTTCATTTCTATTACTTCCTGCAAGTCTTGTTGGGTTTGAAAGCTTACTTTCTAAGTTTGATGATAAAGTAGCTGTACCACCAATTATATAAGTCTTACTTATTTTTGATGAATTTAAAAACTCATCAGCACCTTGTAACTCACTCTTTTCATTAGTAAGTATTATTGGCATATTGTTGTCAGCTGCTGCTGCACCAACACTTATTGCATCCGCAAGTCCATTGACACCATTTGCCACTGCAACTTGTGAAACAGATTTTATACTATTTAGCTTTTGAGCTAGTGATATACTAGTCTTGTATCTATCACTACCACTAACTCTCTCTATTGATATACCCATACTACTAAGTTGAGTTTGTATATTCTTGCTTAAAGAGTTTTCTCCACCTATTAGATAAACTTTTTTAGTTCCTAATCTTTGTAACTCTGCCTTAGTTTTTGAATCTAAGTTATCTTTTCCTGTTAAAAGAATTGGAGAATCAATTGCTGCCGTAAATGGTGTAGCTGTTAAAGCATCCACTATAGCATTTCCATTTACTAGTACTGCATTTTGTGAAGAAGTCCATCCTTTTTGACTAACTTTAACTGCTGTTTCATATCTATCTGCTCCAGTTAAAGATTCTCCTGAAGTAGCTTGTCCAGAAGATGTTTTTGTTATAGCTTTTATAACAAAGTTACAAGGAGAGAACTCACTGTATGTATTTATATCTTCAAATTTATTATTTTGAAGTATGTAACTTTCACCTAAACTTGCTTTAGCATCATATAAGTAATATCCATCTATGTTAGTTTCATATGCTAAAGTAGATTTTTCTCTATTAGGATTTGCTGAGTTATCTATAACTACTGCTATTGCTCCTTTTCCTTTTGGTAGGTTATAAGAGTTAGTAGGTACATTTATGTATCCAGAGTATGATACTGTTCCATTTGCAAGTTTTGTCATTGAGTTATTTTGAGGAACTCCATTTACTACTGGTGCATAATATACTTCATATTTTGCTCCTACTGAGTCTGTTTCAAACATAACAGAGTCAAGTTTTTCAGAATCTCTACTAAAATCAAATACATTTGCTGCTGTTATCTTATTTGACATTATTTTACTAAGCCCAGCATATTCAAGTTGGTACATTTTTTTGTCACTATCTGGTTTTGATACTGATTTCATTGCATAGTTATCTGTATCTGTAAGTAAAGTTTTATCTTCATAAGAAATCCAGAAGAATCCTTTCATAGAATTGAATTCTCCCCAACTACTTTTTACTAACCATGCTCCATTTGACTCTGGCTTAACATCAGATGCAAAGTTATCTTTTGAATAATTATCATCCCATCCTACTATTGCTACAGCATGATTTAAAGGAGCTCTCTTATTTGTACAGTTATATGCTGTTTCATCTTTATTAAAATATGTTGAATAATGTGCATAACCTGATGTCACTGAACCATATTGCATTATAGCATTTTTTACAGTTTCCTTATCTTTATTAAGACGAACAACATCTGTTACATTAAATTGAGTAGGTGCAGTATCCATATTTGAAGGTTTAGTTGCACCTTGTGCCTCAGATTTAAGATTATATGGTATATCTTTTTCTAACTTAGGACCTGCCCATGCTGTCAGATATCCTATGGCTGTTACATTTGAACTCCCTGACATATCATCTAAGTTCCATCCATATTTTCCACCAGTCGCCCACCATCTTAAATGTTCTTCTGATAAGTCATACGTTCCATATCCTTTTAATTTAAGATATGCTTCTAAAGTTGACATACCTGAAAAAGACCAGCATGTATTAAGACTTCCTTGATTTTTTGCTGGTGTAGTGAGACCAAGATTCATTGGGTTGTATGCTACACTTGATTTATATGCTGATGGAAGACTACTTCTACCCTTATTTCGAAGTGTTGTACCTTCCATTTCATGTGGAAAAGGTATTACTCCATTATATTTTGCTGTGTCTCCATTTTTGACATCTTCTAGGTATTGAAGATAGCTTTCAGAATATTCTGCAGTTTCTACTCCATCTAGAGTTTTATTGTTTTCTGCTGAGACAGGTATTGTTGACACTATTAAAAAGCAAACTGTCAACAATGCCAGTAGCTTTGACAATTTTTTTGATTTATACTTTCTCATGTTTACCCCCTTATATGTATTTAATTTTTATTATATCAGATTTCTAAATCAAGGGGATATTTTATTTTGATAAAATCTGTATTATGAGTGTATATTAGCTGTATAATGTCATAATTCTTTTTTTTATAATATTTTATAATGTATTGATTTATTAATTAATGGATATGTTATACTAAAATGTGTTAGAATCTTCAAGAATGCTTATGTTTAATTAGTTTAGGAGGATTATATTTGATTTTAAAAAAACATAAAGAGACAATATTATATTTATTTTTTGGAGCATTTACTACTCTTGTAAATATAGTTTCGTATTTATTTTTTACTAGAGTTATTTCATTTAATTTTATGGTTGCAAATGCTTTAGCTTGGATACTTGCTGTTTTATTTGCTTATGTTACTAATAAGTTTTTTGTGTTTGAGAGTAAAAGAATTGAAATAAAGTTCTTATTTAAGGAATTTTTCTCTTTTATTAGTTTTAGACTACTTTCTGGTGTCGTTGAAATGTTAATTATGTATGTAATGATTGATTTGCTTTTTGTAAATGATATCATTGTAAAGGTATTTACTAATATAGTTGTTATAGTTCTAAATTACTTGTTTAGTAAAATGATAATTTTTAAAAATAAAAAGTAGACTACTAGAAATAGTAATCTACTTTTAAAATCTTATTTACACTTTAAAGTCCATCATCAGTTGAGCTTGATCTTCCCCATCTAGAGACTCTATTATTTGAAGAATTTATTTCAACAACTTCTATATATGATCCATTCTTAGCTTTTTCAATAAATGAATCATCTGATTTTGATACAGAATACCAATCTCTAGGATTAATTTTTTCCCCTACATACATAGCTGAAGGTTTATCATCGACTACTCTATAATAAATCTCGTAATTTGAGTTTTTAGGCTTAGATGATATTGTTACTATTATATAATTTTTTTGAGGTGTGGAACATGCCTCTGTTTTAACAGATAATCCATGAGCTCTTTCATCATCATATTCAGTATCATTAGTTATTGGTTTTTTTCCACTAATTGCAGGTTCTTCAGTACCAGTCACTAAATTAATCTTTCCTGAGTTTTTTATTATGACATCTGAACAACTATTTGAAATTTTTGATATATCTCCATCATTCACTATATACACACCTCTAGCTTCTGATGCTATTGTTATAAGCCAAATATCTCCATCGCTTTTATTTTCTATTTTACAACCATTTTCAGAATAAATATCAATACCTTGTATACTTCCTTCATTAAGTAAAGTATTTTTTCTTATATTATTTATTTTTATATCATCAGATATTTCACCAAAGTTATTCACATCTCCATTAGGCATATCTATAGTTATTGTCTTTTTAAATATACCATCAAATTCTACAGTTATTGCTTTAGTTGTTTTCACTTCAAAAGAATCATTTATGCTATCATCTTTTTTAGTTTCAAATATTATAACATCATTAGCATCAGCTTTTTTCATTGCAACATCAAATTCTTCTATAGTTTCAACAGTATACTTTGTTTTTTCTTGTATATCTATTATATTATCTACAACATCTTCATTACCCAATCCACCAATTTGAGTAACTTTATCTATAATCTTAGTATTTAGCACATCCTTTTGAGTAGTATCAAGCTTACTTCCTGCTAATACTATTGGAGAACTATTTTTAGCTGCTAGTACACCTACTGCTAAAGAATCTATTAAATCATTCTTATTCCTTGTACCATCTTTTGTCACATAAATATTTTTTATATCAGTATCTTTATAAAATTCTTCTACAATCTTTGCATTTGTCTCACTTCTACTACTACCTGCTATTCTTGTTGCATTTGGTAGATTTCTTTCTACAGAATTAGAAATGGAATATGTACCACCTATTACATACGATTTTTCTATATCTTTACTATCTATAAAATTATCGGCTACTTCAGTTCCATTATCTGAATCAGAAAGTATTATTGGCATATTTTCTTGGGCAGCTATAGCTCCAACACTTACTGCATCAGCAAGTCCCTTTTCTCCATTTACAACAACTATCTTAGATATAGAATTTTCCTTATCCAATTTTTCAGCTAATTTTAAAGAAGTTTCATATCTACTATTTCCAGATATTCTTTCAAAGTTTATATTCTCTGCATCTAACTGCTTTTCAACATTTGAACCTATTGCAATTGAACCACCTATCAAATATACATTTTTTACACCTAGTCTTTTTAACTCTGCTTTTGTTCTACTGTCCAATTTATTACTTTGAGTTAGTAATATTGGTGCATCTTTTGCCTTTGCAAATGGAGTCGCTGATAAAGCATCTGCTATTGAATTGTCATTTACTAATATAGCACTATCAGATTTTATCCATCCAGATTGACTTATTTTTATAGCAGTTTCCCATCTTCCAGAACCTGTTAGTGTATCTTTTGTAGAAGCATTAGATGCACTTCCATATAATGTAACAGATAAAAATGTTATAGCTAATAACGGCACTATCTTTTTTGATATTTTCATTAATTATTACCTCCTAATTATTTAATACTATTTTATGGAGCATGTACATACTGTATTTTATTTGTAGCTAACTCATCAAAGTGAGATGCTACTGAATGGTACCCTATAGCATAATGACCACTTTCCGGATTCCATTTCTTATATGAATTCATTGCACTTAATAACTTCTCTTCTTGACTAGGTAATACCTTCCATACTTCTACATTTGGATTAACTTTTTTAAAGTCATTGTAGTCATATGGTTCTACATAAAACCTTAAATCTTTTATTTTTCCTTCTTGATATAATTCTAAAGCTGCTTCACCTAATGCTCTATGGTCTTCATGTATACCACTAGCCTTAAATGGAGTAACAGTCTTTACTTTCGCATCTGGATATTCTTTTAAGTATTTAAGAATTATTTCCCTTGCTTTTTCTTTACTTAACTCTCCATCATGGGCTCTATTATCTTCTATATGTATATTACTTTCTTTTACACCCATTGCTTCACAACTATCTTTAAATTCTTCATCTCTATCTTTTGAAAACTCACTTTCTGATAGAGAATACTTATGAACATCTTTAATATGATAAGAGCATGACCCTCCATCATCTAATACTTTTCTTATTATCGATTTACTACCATCTGTGCATAATATGACATGTGTATCACTTTTTTCAACATGTTCAATTATAGCACTACCCATGCTTAAAGTTTCATCATCTTGATGTGGTGTAAAAAATAAAGTTGCATCTACCACTACTGTATCCTCCTATTTCATAAAATGTTATAATTTACAATAAATAGCATAACTATAGAAAAAGATTCCTCTATTTATTAAGGAATCTTCTCCACAGTATAATTTATTACCAACCTAGTATCTTAGCTATCTTTTGTATTACTGTCAATTCAACTCCATTACCTATTTGAGTCACTTCTGCACCAAGATTTAATTTTTTGTCAAGAGCATTTTTCTGTGAATTTGTTATGTCATTTTTAGCTAGAAGTATTGGACCTTTTCCTGCTGCTAAAGGTCCTGCTGCCAATGCATCTACTAGCATACCATTATTTCCATACCCATCTTTTGCTATATATAGTTTATCTAATTTTCCATAATATGTTTCTATGACTTTAGCATTGGTATCGTGTCTTGTTTCTCCTTCAACTCTTTGAACTTTTCTATCTTTATCAATATCAGCAAGTTGATTTTCAATTTGGCTAGATACATTATTAGAACCACCTACTATGCCAATCTCTTTTCCATCCATCAATTTGATAGCGTCTGCTGAAAGATCATTCCAACCATTTACTATTATAGGAGCCTTAAGTTCAGCAGCTTTAGCAGCTATACTCATAGCATCAGCTTCTCCTTTTGCACCGACTACAAATGCGTCTTTAAAAGAACCCATAGCTTTTGCTACTGCTACAGAAGTTGTATGTCTATCATCTCCAGCTAGTCTTTCAACATTCTTCGTTACTGATTCTAATTGCTTTTTAGCTGTATTTGATACTGCTGATTCTCCACCTACTATATATATTTTAGCTGATGGGCTTTTCTTAATTATATCTTTTATATAGTCTAAAGTTACTTTTGGTATTTCATTATCAGATGCTAATAATATAGGTGCTTTTTTAGATTGAGCAAGTGGTGTAGCTGCTAATCCGTCAACTAGTTTATTTGAATTAACTATAACTACATTATCAGTATATTTTGTTTGTTTTGCTATAGCCACTGCAGTTGCATATCTATCATCTCCAGCTATCAATTTAACCTTTGAATTACCTTCTAATGCAGCTTTTGCATCTTTTAAATCTTTTTCATTAGTACTTTCTACAGTAAGCTCTATTGCTTTTCCAGATGTATCAGTATACTTAATAGTAAATTTATATTTTCCTGTTTCTGAATCTTTTGCTGAAATATCACTAATTGATTTTGATGTACCATTTGCTACCACATTACCTTTAACAGTTAATCTATATCCATCATATAAATCTTGTGGTGAAACTGTATTTAGGTCACTATTTTTTATAGTTATTTCAGCCAATTGAACATCATCAATATTTTTAGCTCCTGCTACACCTAATTTATTTATTTTATTTACTCTAAATCCTTCTGCAGAAGGGTCTAAGTTTGTTCCAGTTGAATCAACTGGATTTGCTGCTAAATCAACTTTTTCATCGCCAATACCTACATATATAGTTTTAGAAGTTGCTGTTTCTGTTTTATCACTTAAGGTTATAACCAATTTATCTTTAGTACTATCATATGAAGCTTTTACATCTGCAACTCCATAAATTCCATTAGTTTCTGTTTTATCTTTAGCTTTTTCTGTTATAGAATTAGCTTCAGCAGAAAGGTCTGCTGAATTTTCATATTTTTCAATTGCTTCTGCAACTACTTCATTTGCACTATTTGTTACATGCCCTTTATCTGTTATAGTTACAATAAGTTCTTTATTTTCTCCTAATGCATTTACTAATTTCTCTAATTCGTCTATATTAGTTATTATTTTTAATTGTGATGAAGTCTCACCAACTTTTATTTCATATATTGGTTGTCCAACTTGAGAACCTCCAGTGTACTTTTGAGACATTAAGTCTCTAACTTTCGAAACTAATTCTGTAGCTTCTTTTTTAGTTATTGTTTCTTTTTTTACCTGTGTAGTTTCCGCAGCAAAAATTGGAGCTACTGATGTACTTATCATTGCAGCTGCCATAATTACAGAAAGATTTTTTCTATTCATGGTATTTTCCCCCTAAAAAATTCAATTTTTTATTATTTTTTCCTTATTTACCAATTATAATATATATTTGATATTATTTCAATAAATGAGACTTATTGTAATAATTAACCAAAAGATATAATTTTTTTCTGATACTTTAATTTCTTAATATTTATGTATACAAAAAAGTAACAAAATTGTAATTTTTTTTAATAATCCAGTTTATAACTAATAGACTTTTCATCTTCTTTATAGTATAATATTAAATGGAAGAAAGAAATTTCAAGCATCTCTTTTTTCCGTATTTCTCACACAGAAAAAGAAGCTGATTTTCAGCTTCTTTTTCATTTATATGAATTTATTAATTTAATTATAGTCTTATCATATATAAATCAAAATACTTATTATCACCTATTTTTAATGGAGGTAATATAAGTTATCATTTTTAATTAAATTTATATAGGTATTGCACAGTTATTTCCCTTATATTTTTATTTAGTTCTTCAAACATATCATATCCTTCTAAGGCATATTCCTTAAATGGGTCTTTTTGAGCATAGGTTTTTAAACCTACATACTGTCTCAATTGTTCCATAGCATCTATATGATCTATCCAGTATTGGTCAACTACCTTTAAAAGTACTGTTTTTTCTAACTCTACAACCTTATCAATACCAATCATCATCTTTTTCAAGTCATAAACCCTTTTTGAAATTTCATATGTGCTATCAATTATCTCTTGAACGCTTTTTTTATCTATACCAGGTATTAGTAATGTATCTGCTGGCATAAATGTACTATATAAATGTTTAAAATATCCATAATAATCTCTTTTTCTTCCAATTAAATAAGTTTCTCCTGCTTCTTGTATGATGTCTTTAACCATTTTTTGAATATCTTCTTGAATATCCTCATCATTTAGAACTTTATTTCTTTCATTGTATATAACTTTTCTTTGCTCATTTATAGTATCATCATATTTAAGAACATTTTTTCTTATTTCAAAGTTTTTACCTTCTACACCTTTTTGCGCTCTTTCTATAGCTCTTGTAAGTGCTTTACTTTCAATAGATGTATTTTCCTTTGAGCTTGTTCTCTTCATAAGTTTTTCTATAGTTTTTCCGCCATAAAGTTTTATTACATCATCTTCAAGGCTTACAAAAAATCTTGATGTCCCTGGATCTCCTTGACGACCAGAACGTCCTCTAAGCTGATTGTCAATTCTTCTCGATTCGTGTCTTTCTGTTCCTATAACATAAAGACCTCCTAAATTTTTAACTTCTTGTTCTTCTTCTTTATCTCCTGCACCTAGAGAAATATCTGTTCCTCTACCTGCCATATTTGTAGCAATCGTTATAGCATCTAATTTACCAGCTTTAGAAATTATCTCTGCCTCTTTATCGTGTTGTTTCGCATTTAAGACTTGGTGTTTAATACCTTGTTTTTTAAGCATTTTAGATATCTTCTCAGATTTCTCAACAGAAACTGTTCCTACAAGTATTGGTTGTCTAGTTTTATGTATCCTTATTATTTCGTCTATAACAGCATTATACTTTTCTTCTTCTGTCTTAAATACCTTATCATGTAAATCTGCTCTAATAACTGGTTTATTAGTTGGTATTTGAACAACATTTAGTTTATAGATTGACTCAAATTCCCCTTCTTCTGTCTTTGCAGTACCAGTCATACCAGAAAGTTTTTCATATAGTCTAAAGAAATTTTGATAAGTAACAGTAGCCATAGTTTTAGATTCATTTTTTATCTCAACACCTTCTTTGGCTTCTATAGCTTGGTGAAGTCCATCTGTATATCTTCTTCCATCCATTACTCTTCCTGTAAATTCGTCAACTATCATTACTTCTCCATTTGAAATAACATAGTCAACATCTTTTTCCATAAGTTTATAACCTCTTAAAGCTTGATTTATATGATGATATAATTCTATGTTCTTTATATCAGTAAGGTTTGTTATACCAAAAAATGACTCAGCTTTGCTTATACCACTTGCTGTTAATGCTATGGTTTTGTCTTTTCTATCCATCTCAAAATCTTCTTCTTTAACAGTTTTTATAAAACTATTTGCTAATTCATAAAGTTTTAAATCTTCATCACCATCTCCTGCAATGATAAGTGGCGTTCTAGCTTCATCTATTAATATTGAATCTACCTCATCCACTATAGCAAAGTTTAATTCTCTTTGTACTTTATGAGATAAATCTGGCACCATATTATCTCTTAAATAGTCAAATCCAAATTCACTATTTGTTCCATAAGTTATATCACACTTATATTGTCGTTTTCTTATACTTGGCTCTTGATTGGCTATAATTACTCCTACTGTCATATCAAGAGATTCATAAACTGGTCTCATAAGTTCTTTATCACGCTCTGCCAAATAATCATTTACTGTAATTACATGTACACCCTTACCTGTAAGAGCATTTAGATATACTGGTGCTACTTCAACCAACGTTTTACCTTCACCAGTTTTCATTTCTGCTATTTTACCTTGATGTATTACTATACCACCAATTAGCTGTACTCTATATTGACGCATTCCAATTTTTCTTCTTGATACTTCTCTTACCACAGCAAATGCTTCTGGAAGTATATCATCTAGAGTTTCACCTTTTTTAAGTCTATCTTTAAATATCACTGTCATACTTTTTAATTCTTCATCTGATAGATTTTTCATATCATCCTCTAGTGCATCTATTTTATCTACTATAACATTTAATTTTTTTATTTCTTGTTCATCTGCTTTATCAAGTATTGCATCTATAACTGACATATAAATACCTCCTTTTCTATTGTCCAATTACTATTATACATTAAAAATCCATAATAGTAGACAATTATTTTAATTTATAGTATAATGATTTTACTTAAATAAATTGAGCATCTTTTTATTTAGGTATTTCTCACATAAAATAGAGGCTATAGTTAGCCTCTATTTTATTTTCCATTTATTTTTTGTCATAAAAAAAGCTTCTCATATGAGAAGCTTTTTTCTATTTAAAGTTTTATTAAAACTTATATTACATATCTAATAAATCTTTTATTTTGCTTACAACTGAAGTAGCTATACCTTTACCAACTTGAACTAAATTCTTAGTACTAGCATCATCATTTACAGCTTTACTTATAGCTACATTTTGATCAGAAGATAAAGAATCTGTTGCTAAAACAATTGGCGCTGGAGAAGCTTTTGTAACACCATTAGTTATATCTCCATTTTTATCTAATGTCACTCCAAAGTTACCTGCAACTGCAGCACCTGCTAAAGCATCTACTAATTGATCTTCTTTAGTTGAACCATCTTTAGCTACAAAGAAGTTTGTAACCTCTCCATTTTTGAAGAAATCATCTTCTTTTATAACCTTAGCATTTGTTGCTTGTCTATCTTCTCCACTATATCTCTCAGGTGATTTACCAGTAGCATCATCTATTGCTTCCATTACTTCTTTAGAAACACTATTTACTCCACCTATTATATCAACTTGTGAATCATCTAAGAAATCTTTTACTTCAGAATTTATATCTTTAGCTTTTCCATCAACAACTACTATTGGAGTGGCTTCACCTTTTACATCAAGTTCTCCATTTGAGTTTCTTAATTGAGAAGCAACTGGAGCTATACTCATAGCATCTGCTAGTCCTGTTCCTCCAACTACAAAAGCTTTATCATTATCAAGACCTATTTCATCAGCTATAGCTAAAGAAGTTTCATATCTATCATCTCCAGATAATCTTGTAACTTTAAGTCCCATGTCTTTTAATTCACTTTCTACATCTTTAGATATAGAATTTACTCCACCAGCTAAATAAACTTTTTTAGAAGTATTTACACCTGATGTAGATTTTAAATCCATTACTCTTTTTAATTCAGCTTTAACACTTGAATCTAATTTTCCTGCTGAAGTTAATAATAAAGGAGCTTTCTTCTCAGATGCTAAAGGAGATGCTACAAGTCCATCAACTACAGCTTGAGAACCAACTAAAACAACATTATTAACTGGATCTTTAGTTATTGCATTATCATCATCAGAATTATAATATTTGCTACTTAACTCTATTGCTGTTTCTATTCTATCTTCACCTGCTACAACAACAGAATTTGAATATCCATTATTAGCATTTTTTAAATCTTCAACATAATCTTTTAAATCTTTTACTTTATCTGCTTTTATTGTTACTTTAAGAGGAGAATTTTCATCTGCTAAAGTTCCAGTTGCTCCTTTAGTAGTTAATCTCTTTCCTTGAGCAAATAAAACAACTTGATATTTTCCACCATCTTGAGTGATAAGGTTACTTGTTATACCTTCTTTATATAAATCAGTCAGTGCCTCATAAGTTTTATTTACATCTTCTGGTTTAAATACATATTTTTCAGCTAAATCTTCAGCTGTTCTATGTGAGCTTGAGTCAACATCTATAGATTCTTCTTTTGCATTTATTACTTTTATACTTGCTCTAAGAGTAGAAGCTGATGTACCAGCTGGGAATCCACTTATTGTATCAGTATTATCAAATTTAAATGCATTCATAACATCAGAAATACTTACATCTGTTGTTGCAGTTGTACCAGCAGTTAATTTTAATCCTGTAGTAGGAACATTTATTTCAGCACCACTAGTATAGTTAGTTGCTCCAGTATTTCCATATTTTAAATCTTTAACTTTTCCAGAATCTACCTTACTTGTTGGTGTTGCTGTAAGTACTCCACTTTCGTCATCATAACTAAATGAAAATATATCAGATAATTTTAATGGTTCATCAGCTGCAACTGCTGTAGTATTGACACTAGCATCAGCTTTTATAAGACCTTTAGTTCCTGTATCTTGAGGTTCATTTCCTATAAGTATTCTATTTTTAGTAGATTCTAATTGATTATAATAATTTTTTAATTCTGCTTTAGTTATTATAGATTTAGTAGTATAAGTAACATTGAATTGAACATATTTTCCATCGCCTAAATTATCTAACTTATCATCAACTAAACTTTTTAATTTAGCAGCTGCAGCTGCAGCATCAGAACCTGGCGCTACCTCACCAATTGAACTTCCATCAAATATTACATCAATATTTGTTATTTTTCCATTTTTTAAACCATCTTGTAATCCAGTTATAACTTTTTGATATTTTCCTTGCACTACAGTATAATTATAATCTGCTGTAAAACTACTAGCAGCAAATACAGGTGCTGCCGAAGCTAACACTGTTAATCCTGACATAGCTATTGCTATATTCTTCTTATTCATTTCTTAAATTCCTCCCAACATTATATTAAAATTACATCTCTTTATTATGTACATAGAATAATCATCCATATATTCCTAATATTTCTCACATCTCTATAATAATCCATTTTAATTCTTTTTGCAAGGCATTTTTTTGAAATTATTATTTTTCCCAAGCATATGAGTTTTTATACCCTTAAATTTCAATATTTAATAACTTAAAAAATTTAATTTTACTTATTTAAAAATTCTTGAGTAGCATACACTTCTCCATTAGGTAATATATACAATCCAAACCCAGTATATACAAAATCACTATTTAGCATATTTTCATTATATTTATCCGACTTTTTCCAAACTGTAAATATTACATTTGCTACTTCTCTAGCATCCTTTGTTGTATAAGTGCTTTTTGTAACAAGTGGTACAAAAGCTATATTCTCTTCACTTCTCAACCCATATCCAGTAAATACTTCAACAGATTTCTTACCATCTATTACATGTGAAAACTGACCTTTATCTGCCATATACTTAGACCATGAATTAGAAAGACCTTCTAAGTTTTTAGAAACTTGTAGTGACTCTTTACCTTTTTCTTTTCTGTATGAATTTACCAAATTATACATTTCACTAGAAACCATTCTTTTAAACTCACTACTATTCATATCATTAGTCTTATATTCAAGTACATTTACTTCCACATTTATTGATGTAGTCTTTCCACCAATATCAGTAGCTTTTATAGTCACTTTATATTTACCAACCTTATCAGTATTAATATTTCCTATAAGCTCTGGTATCAAATCGTTATCATTGCTATCCTTTGCTACTATATTCAATTTACTTATATCAAACTTATCTCCTTGATATACATTTAAATTCCTAACTGTTATTGTTGGTGCACTTGCATCTAGTGATGATGCACTTAAACATTGTTCTAGTGTCTTTTCATCTATTCCTCCTAGTGCTGTAATTTTATCAGCACTTCTAAGTACAGACTTATCACTATTTCCATCAACCAATACAATAGGTGCATTTTTTGATATAGAAGAACCCGCAACTGCATCCACTAATTGGAATCCTTTAGAAAGATAAAATTCTTTTGCTGAACTATAAAAATGTTTTATAACTTTTTTATTAGTCTCAAATCTATCTTCTCCAGCTAATCTAACTGCATTTGTTTTTTTAACTAAATCATTACTTATTATCTCTTCTGAACCAAGAGCATAACATTGCACACCTTCTTTTTTCTCAAATGGAACATTTTTTCCATCAGTTAAAATTATAGGTGAACCATCTCTTGATGCTACTGATGACGCACTCATAGCATCTGCTTCACCTGTATAACCATTAGTTATAAAAACCTTATCTATAGACTTTATTGAAGCTATTTCTTTTGCTATAAGATAACTTGTTTCTATTCTATCATTACCACCTAATCTTTTAACTTCCATACCTTTTTGCTTTAATTCATTTTCAACTGATTTTCCTATTGAATCTTCAGTTCCTATTATATAAACCTTTTTTACATCTTTTAACATTTTTTCTGTGTCTGATGGTATACTATTTTTTTGTGATAATAATATAGGTGCTTTAACTGCCCCTGCTAATCCACTTGCACTAAGTCCATCTGCTAGAGTATTGTCTGTGTTTACTAATACCACATTTTCATACGTTTGCTTCTGTGCAATTTTGGCTGCTGTCTCATATCTATCTTTCCCTTGTATCTTTTCTATACTTGAAAGTGCATTAATATTTGGTGCACCCGCCATTATTAATGATATGGTCAATCCTATCGATAATATTCTCTTATTTACCTTCATCGAACTCCTCCTACTAATTTTTTATTATAATTCAGCTAATCATAAATTACACCCTCAGTAGTGATTTCCTCAAAATTTATAAATTACTAAAACAAAAAACACCTAAAATACCATAACCTGTAAAGCAATAACAAAACAGATTACAAAAAGTACTTTAGATGTGATTTTCATTTTATAATATCAGTAAATTAACAAAAAAACAAGATTTATGGAATTTTTTACAAACTACCTTCATTGCCATTTAAAAACTCTTGAGTAGCATGTACCTGACCATCAGATAATATATAAAGCCCAAACCCAGTACTAGAAAAATCATCACTAAGCATATTTGCATTGTACTCAGGAGACTTCTTCCACACTTCAAATATAGCCTTTGCCAAATCTTTTGCATCTTGAGTTGTTTGAACACTCTTAGAATCTATATAAATATATGCTATATTTTCCTCACTTCTCATTCCAAACTCAGAAAATACTTGTGGAGCATTTTTGCCATCTATATAATGTTCAAAAACTTTGTTATCCATCATATACTTAGACCATGCATTTGCCATACCTTCTAGCTTACTAGATACTACCAAAGGCTCTTTACCTTTTTCTTTTCTATAGGAATTGATTAAGTTATACATTTCAGTAGACACCATTTTTTTAAATTCTGGGCTATTATAATCATGAGATTTATCATCTAGCACTTTTATTTCTACTCTTTTTTCAGTACTTTTTCCCCATTCATCCGTAGCCTTTAATGTCAATATGTATGTACCTACCCTATTTGTATCTATAAACCCATCAACTTCTATTGGTAATACCTTTCCAGTATTATCTTTAGCTACTATATTCAATTTACCAGTGTCAAACTTTTCACCCTTATATATCTCTGTACTTCCTATTGTAATTGTTGGAGGTTGTCCATTTGACTTTGAAGCATTTATACATTGTTGTATTACCTTCTCATCTATTTCACCTATAGAAGTTATATGCTTAGCTCCTTCTAATGCAGTCTTATCACTACCATCATTTACTAGTACCATTGGAGAATCTTTAGTAAGTGGTGCAGCTGCTATAGCATCTACTAATTGGTATCCATCTGATACATAGAATCCATCTGCACTCTTAAAAAAGTAGTCTATTACCTTTTTATTAGTTTCAAATCGGTCAGTTCCTTCTATTCTTACTGAGTTTGTATTTTTAACTAAAGAATTGCTCATTATCTCCTCTGAGCCTATACAATATGATTGAATATTTTTTACATCAAAAGGAAGGCTCTTCCCATCTGTAAGTATGATTGGAGCTCCATCTCTAGTAGCTACTGATGATACACTCATTGCGTCAGCTTCTCCACTATATGCATTAGTTAATAGCACCTTATCTACTTTTTTTATAGCTGATATTTCTTTAGCTACTAAATAACTTGTTTTTAGTCTGTCTTCTCCACCAATTCTCTTGACTTTTATATTTTTAGAATCTAGTTCTTTTTCTACTGATTTACTTATAGTATCTTCTGTACCTATTATGTATGCTTTTTTGATATTTTTTAGACATTTATTTGTCTCTGCTGGTATCTTATTTTGTTGTGTAAATAGTATTGGTGCTTTTGTGGCACCTGACAATCCACTTGCACTTAATCCATCTGCAAGTGATTTTTCTGTATTTACTAAAATTACTGTTTCATAAGTCTGTCTATCAGCTATCTTTGCTGCTGTTTCATATCTATCTTTACCATATATTTTTTCTACTACTGATGATGCACTTACACTTTTGAAGTTTACCAAGATTAATGATACTGCTAGACCTAATGATAATATTTTTTTGTTCATTTTCATATCCCCCTGATGATTTTTATATTTTATATTTATATTGTAATTATTTTCCATTTATTTTCTCTTTATTTTCCATATATTATAGAGTATATATGATATGAATATATCTCGTCTATATATTAGTGTTTTATTTTATTAAATTTAAAAAATTATTTTTAACTTCTTTTGAACATATTCAAAATTGAATTTATATTTATATATATAAAAGATATCTGCTTTATTTAAAATTAAACTTAATATAGCTCAAATTATTATACATTTTAACCTCAATATTATTAGATTGTTAAGATAATGAAAATAAAATAAGAATGCATTTAAATATATAACTTTATATCTAAATACATTCTTATTTTCTATTTACTTAATATTTATTTTTCAATTAAACTCTTAATCTTATCTATTACAGATGAGGCTATTCCTCCACCTACTTCAAACAACTTTGATGAATTTTTACCTTTTAATGACGATTCTTGTGATTTATCTAACGTATTTGTAGCAAGTATAACTGGTGAATTATTTTTAGCCGCTAATGGTCCAACTGCTAAGGCATCTATAAGTTTATCTTGATTAGCAACTACAACTCCATCAAGTTTAGATTGAGAATAGAATTTATCTATTACTTTAGCATTAGTCTCTTGTCTATTTTGACCTGCTATTCTATTTTTTGATACATCTTTATTTGCTATTTTTCCGACTTGTTCAATAGCCTTGTTAGATATTTTCTCTACTCCACCAATAAAGTATACATTTGACACCTTGTTTGATTTAATAAATTGTTCTGCTTCATTATCTACACCATCTTTTTGTGTAAGTACTATTGGAGTTTTTTCCTTACCAGCTAATGATGCTATTGATAATGAATCTGCTTCTCCATTTCCTGCCCCTATATACAACTTGCTTACATTATTTGTCTTATCAATTTCTTTTGCTATATTAATAGAAGTTTGATACCTTGTATCTCCACCTATTCTTTGTACTGATATTTTTGAATTTATGCCTTTAATAGCTTCAACAACTGAATTTGGCATTGAGTTATTTCCACCTATTACAATTACTTTTGATGGATTTAATCTTTTTAGTTCCTCTACAGTTTTTTGAGGAAGTTTATCATTTGAAGATAAAAGAATCGGTGAGTTTTTTACACTAGCAAGTGGTGTAGCTGTAAGCCCATCTACCATACTTCTATCTTCTCCATTTACTATTACAACTGTATCTGATTTTGTCCAACCACTTTGAGATATTTTAACAGCAGTCTCAAATCTATCAGCACCTTTTAATTTTTTTACTGTGACATTAGATGTAGAATCACTTGAACTTCCTCCGCCAGAGTTTCCACCACTAGATGAACCACCTGAATTGCTTCCTCCACCATTATTGCCACCACTATTATCTGGTGGTAATTCGTCTGGTTTAGATAATTCATTTTCAACTATATACTCTAAGCTTTTTGGAAGTGTAACCTCTACATATTTATTTACTGTAGCTGTTCTTCCTTTACTTGTTTTTTGTGATAATCCAAGTTTTAGTATTATATTTGAGCCACTTTCTTCTGTTTCTTTGCTTACAACAGAATATTTTACTCTAATATTGTTTAACAGGTACTCAAGTGCTTCACTTTTCTCAACCTTATACTTTTCAGGGTCGTTTTTACTAGCTCCAGTTCCTCCTATTGGTTTTACTTCATTCTCATTGATAAGAGTAAATATTAAACCTTCACCAGAATCTATACTTTCATAATCAATTGTTTTATTGTTGTAAGTTACAATTTTTAAAGCTGGCTTATCACCTGTTCCATTCCCCAAAACTTTATAGCCAGCATTTGAATTACTGCCAGATTTTTTTACAGATATTCTTCCTATGTTTAAGCTACTTTCATTTAGCAAATCTTCATTTGATGTAACATATATATCTAATGTTGTTATATTATTTGCTTTATCATATGTTGAAACACAATTAGCATTTGCATTTCCACTTTTTATCTGAGCTTCTATATTATCAGACCACTTAATCTTTTGTCCTTGCTCATTATCTGCCACTTCTACTTCACCTTGTACTTTTATACTAGCTTGAAATGAATATACTATATTCTCTACTGAATCCACAGATATATCTATAGTATTTACTTTTTCATATGTTTTTGTGCCTTGTAATACTGGAGCTGCATATGCACATGTAGCACTACCAGTTATAGCTACTGCCATAGTCGACACTGCCAAAGTTCTTATAAGAGATTTTCCTTTACTCATAACACCCTTCCTTATCTACCACTAGCTAGGTGGATACAATCAAATATCCACCCAACCTTATTTATTTGATTTATAGACTATCTTAATTTCATATCTACATCCATGTACTATATTTACTTCATATTTTATATTTAATTTTTTATTCTTTAAAATTTTTAATAGCTATTAACATTAACTATTAAATACCATAAGTATCATTTTATTATATTTAAATTTCTATTAACTATTTGTCTCTAACAATATTACCTTTTACTTTATTATTTATAGATATAATCTTCTTGTTACTTACATCAATAACATTTCTTGTAGCTTTTCTCGCTTTACTATTACTATCAGTAAGACTTATAGTCTTTAACTCATCATAATTTTTAGCTTCCACAGGTACATACATTGTATCACTTACAAATCTTTGACCTATTGGAGTATCTCCTTGAAGTTCATTATATCTATATAATTCAGCCTTGACCTTATCACTTAAAGAATCAAAGCTTTCTTTTGGCATATAGTAAACCCATGTACCTTTACTTATTTCACCTAATTCACCTTTTTCTGGTATCTCTGCAAATAAGAGTGCTTCTCCAGATATAGTTTTATTGTTTTTATCTATAAGTAATGGTAAATTAAACGCTGGATTTCCACTGTATTCTCCTGTAATTACTATTGAACCAGCTGGAATCTTAGCTTCTTCATTTTCACTTGTATTAGGGTCATCACTTTGATATATATAATCTTCTGCTAGTTTTCCAATTCCATTAGTACGAGTTTGGTCTACACTATTTACTGTTCCAATCTCTATATTGTCACCTGGAGGCCCAACTATATCCAACTCTGCAACTTCTATATTAGACTTATTGTTTGATATTAGTTTTACATATCTAGCTTGGTATGTCCAAAGTTTACCATCTTTATTAAATGTAACTCTAGCTTCATTATCTTGGTCTTTTCCTCCACCAACTAAGTCTTGTCCATATTCAAAAGTTCCTTGGCTAACATCTTCCCAATTCTTTTTATCATTACTTACTTGTATCTTGTAATTAGTTAAAGGGTTATATGTTGTACTAGTATCTTTTCTAAGGTTGAATAATCCTTTTAATGAGAACTTTCTAGCTTCAGTTTTTGGCTTTGTATATTTTAACCCTACTATAGGCAATGTCTCTTTCATGTCTACTATTATATATGGATTTTCTTCTACATTTATATCTGGGTCTTTTTGTGGGTCTTTGTTCCACTCAGCTTTACTAATTCTCTTTCCTTTATATGTTGTACTTGCATCATTATCCTTTATATTATCAATTTCTGGATTTTGTAATGGTCCATGTGAGTCATCTTCAG
Organism: Clostridioides sp. ZZV15-6388; assembly: GCF_020657755.1. Taxonomy (NCBI): domain Bacteria; kingdom Bacillati; phylum Bacillota; class Clostridia; order Peptostreptococcales; family Peptostreptococcaceae; genus Clostridioides; species Clostridioides sp. ZZV15-6388. Next base: position 111,342 of record NZ_JAGWCU010000002.1, read on the forward strand.
TCCTAATATCACCATCAGAAACAGTGTTTGTTATAAATGACCATGCTGACTTGTTTATTTTTCCTTCATCTGATAATTTTACAGTACCAACTTCAAACTCATCTGTTGGATTTAGATGATAATCGTACGCAACTACTTTATATGTGAATGCTCTATTGTTAAGAGGAGATATATTATCAGTAAATTTAGCTTGACTATTTCCTTTTGCATCTACAAATCCTACTGTTCTGTATTTTACTTGAGTTCCACTCTCACCATCTAAATAGTTTCCATCACTTCTTATTATCTCATATCCTAATATCTTATCTTTGTCTTTATCAACATCTAGGTCTATAGATATTTTATTAGATTTAACTAGAGAACCACTTTGTACTCCATCAGCAAAGCCAGCACTTACTTTAGTATCTTCTGCCATACTTACTATATTTTCATTTAAAATCTTTCTTCTAGCTTCATCATTTATATATTGTATCTTTCTAGTCTCTTTTTCGTACTTTTTACTATCCATTATACTGTTTAGCTCTGGTGTAATTTCTACTCCCCATGCCTTAAAGTAATCTCTTAAATCTTTTTCAACAACACTTGATGCCATTGCCACTAACATTTGGTCTTTTGGTAAGTTGTTTATTGGGTCACCACTTGAAAGTGCTCTGTATTTTCTTGAAATTTTAGCATAGAATGTGTCATTGCTTAAATCAGCATCTGAGTTATTCTTTAACATTGAACCAGTAAAGTCATTGTCATAAGCTAAATGTAATTGCCACAACATTCCAAGTCTCTCAAATACATTGCTCGGTATACCTAAACTGTTTGAAGTTACATGTTCATATATCTTGTCCATTGTTGAACCTTCAAGTCTTGAATGTGTCTTATCGTCAAATGTTTGAGCAAGTAAAGCAAGTACATTATTACTAGTTTCGCTATATGTCATCTTACCAATATCTGTAACATGTCCTATCTCATGACCTATTCCCCATCCAAATAAACTTCCTCCTGTAGCTTTTCCACTAGCATCTATTTGGAAAGGTACTCCATTCATAAGCCCTGGAACTGAACCATACTCTACTCCTACATGTAAACCAGAAGCATACATAAATGCTCCAATAAACATTCTTTGATATTTTATATTCATACGAGATTTAGGAGCCATATCATTTTTGGTTATGTCAAATTCATTATCATCTACAGTTCCATTACCATCTAAGTCTTGTGTCTTAAATACTCCTCTTTCAGAATATATTAAGTCCATTATTTGTTCCCATGCAAGCATACTATTGTACAATCTATCTACTTGTGTATTTAAATCAGAATTTCCTTTTGATATTCCTTGATATACAGCTGTTGCAGGAACATTTAATGTAACTTTATCACTTTCAATATCTGTAGTGTTTAATACACCAGTGGTTTCTGAATATCCATATGAATTGCCAATATTAGTTCCTGGATAATATGGTTCTCCCTTTATATCATTCTTATATTTAGCTAATTCTTCTATATAGGTTCTTATCTTTTTCTTAGATTCAGAAACTCCTTCAGGACTCTTATCATTTATCATTCCATTTAAGTTAAGATGTGGTATCTTAGTAGCCCCTGCTACACGTACCTTTATATCTCCACCACTTGGAGTATCATAAGGGTATCTTATGTACAAGCTTCCTCCACACTCTACATCTAAACTATGAAGCTTACTTAACTGAATTACATTTTTACCAGTGTTAAGATTTATTTCTCCACTCTTATATGCACCAGACTCTCCATAGTATTGTGTGTATATTAGTTTAGGAGTTCTACCACTTTTACTTCCAACATATATCGTGATTTCATCTCCAGCTCTAGCAGCTACACCCAATGCTTGCCAGTCATTTCCCATACCTAGGTTATTAGACTTAACAGTATAGTTTCCACTCTTGTCTTTATATTTTCCTGAAACATTTATATCTTGATTTACAGTTGTTACATCAGCAAGTGTGGCTCTATCATTATATAGGTCTTGTGCTAATTTTAATTCTCTATCAATAATTGTCCTATATGGATGATATTCGCCACTCACTTTATCAGGAGTGCTAATTCTATCTTTTAATTCTGTTATTTTTTCTTGAGTTACATCTTCTTTTAATTCAACTTGTAAGTCATCTACAAATAGATTTCTTACATCTTTTTCTATACTGTCATACTCATAGAATTTAAGTTCTGATATATTAGCTTTATATGAATAAGAAGAACAAACATTTACTTGTATTTTAGTAGCATTTATTGGTTCCTTTAATCTTACCATTACATATCTATTATTATTTACAGGGTCTGTTTTTGTTTCAAAAGGTACATCCCCTAAATTATGTACTTGACCATTTTCATCCCAGTATTGTATTTCAAAGTCATTAATTGTCTTATCAGAAACATCAAAACGAGGTGTAGCCATAAAAGTATCCATAGTATAAGCTTTATCAAAAGTTATTATTGGACCTCTATTTTTTCCTTCAGCTGCATTATAGCTTGGGAATGTCCAATGTGTTGTAAAATCTCCATCAACTACATTAAATTTATTAAATGGATTTTTATCACTATATTCACTTTTGTCATATCCAGCTGGATAAGTAACATCTACTATATGATTTGTTGGTATTCCAAAGCCTGCATCTAACTTAGGAGTATTAATTAGTCTATAGTTAGGTGTTGTTGGAGCATCCACACTTTCAGTTGTTCCTATATATGTTTTAGACATTCTACTAGTTCCTAAATGATTGGTAGCTGTCATTCTAACTTCATATGTTGTATTATCCTTAAGCCCTTCTATTTTTAAACTTGTTCCACGAATAAGTTTGTCATTATATTTTGTCCAAGAACCATTAGAATTTTTTTCTCTATAATATAAATCAAAGTCTTTAGCTTGTTTATGATTTTTCCAACTTACATCAAGAGCCTTAAATCTACCTTTGACATTTATACCTTCTGGTGGTTCTGGTTTTGTATCTGGAACAACTTGAAATTCTATTATACTATCAGGACTAAATTGTATAGGCTTATAGTTTGAGTCTACATTTTCTGGAACTCCATCCAAGTTTTCTGCTGTTGCATCTTTATATCCACTACTCCAATCTCCATTTAAAGACTGTATGCTAACTCTATATAATCCATATGCTTGTATATCTCTAACATCTATAGTATTTTTACTAGTTTGTAATTTTTTAGTTGATAATACCTTTCCGCTACTGTCAATCGTATCTAATATAAGCTCATATGCTGATACATTTACTTCATTATTCCAATAAAAAGATACCTTTTCATTTCCAACAGCAGTACTAGTTGATATTTTATTGATTTTAGGTATATTCATATCTGGTTTTGGTATTTCTTTATATACATTATTTAAAAATTCAACTTTAGATATTTCTGCAAGATTTCTATCATTTGCTGTTGTAGCTGTTATTTTTATTGTTATCTTTTTTACTGCTACTTGTTTACCAAGATTTATTACTATATCGCTATCTTGAACTTCTGCATATGTTTCTACTGCTGACCTACCGTATGTAGATGTTGTAGAACTATCATATTTGCTGATATTGTCTTCTTGTTTTGATGTATCTTTGTCTGAATCAGACTTATCTGTTGATGAATTTTCTTTATCATTATTTTCTTTATCGTCATTTTCTTTATCAGTTGTATTTGAAGTTGAATCTTCTTTATCATTTTTTTCTTCTTGATTATTGTCTAAATTGTTATTATCAGACTGCTCTATATTTTCATCTTTATTATTTGTTTCTTCTTGTTCATTGTTTACTTCTTCTTGCTTCTGTTCCTCTTTCAAAGTTTCCACATATTCTTTATTTTCATAAGGAACCTGTTGAACATTACCATGTTTATCTGTAACTTCAACTATTCCTTTTGCTGGAGCATTCCCTTCAGGTGCTTTTATATTTATGACTTCCATATCAAGTGCTTCTGATAAAGCTATATCCATTACTGCTGGTTTTTCTTCTGATATCTTATCACCTGCATTTGCTGGAGATATTTTAACTCCACTATTCTCTCCACTGAATAAATCCTCTACAGTACCCTGAATATTTGTATCACTGTTTTTTTCTAATGTTACTTTACTTGTATCTACTATAGGATTGGTAGATACTATACTCTCTAGGCTTTTTGCATCTTCACTTTGACCTAAATTTTTCTGAATATAATCTAGGTCAGCAATATCTACCTTTCCATCTCTATTTAAATCATATTCACTTTTATTTGAATCTATATTTTTTAATACATCCTCATAATCACTCTTATCCACTTTTCCATCATTATTTACATCCCCCATCAAGAATAGTTCATAGTTTAAAGGTTGATTTTTATCATCTACACTTGCTCTATTGCTTAATAAAACTCTTTGTGAATAACTTGATATATCAATATTTTTAATTTCTTTACTCTTAAATCCACTTCCAGAGACTTCTACATTGTATTTTCCAACAGGTAAATTATTAAATACAATATTATAATATGATATATTTTCATCTTTATTTTTTATTTCACTTCTACTTGCAGATAGTTTTTTTATAGTATATTCTATGTTATCTGCTCCAATATTTAATGTTCCTGAATCTTTTTCTCCAAGCTTTATTATTCCGCTATTATTACTATCATCTTTTAGTTCCAATTGTGTATTAGTTATACTTTCTGATTCATTATTTTTTATTGGAAGTGAAAAATTTAAATCTACTTCAAGATTCCCCTTTAACTTCTCTGTAACTGATTTTTCAACTGCCCTTAACTTCCCCTCTAATATAGGTTCTGCAAAAACGTTTAGTGGTGCACTACACATTGATACTGCTAGCACACAAGATATTGCTTTTTTCATGAAACAACAATCCTCCCTCAATAAATTTCTAATCTCTCATGAATTTAAATACTATAGTTTCAGACAATAAAAAAAGACACTCAAAGAGAATCTTAATTATAAAATAAAAAGACTTTACTCTTTTTAGCAACTGGCTGATATGGCTTTAAAAGCTTTAACCCCTATAGTTTTGCGTCATTAGGTTTCCCTAATTTTGCCATTTAATTTTCACTACTTTCTTACCCATTTTATACTATATTTAAACTTTTTGATACAATTTTTTTCACTAAATTTTAAAAAAATAACATTTATACTATTGTATTAATATAAATGTTATTTTCCATTATAATTTTATTATTTATATATTATTTTCTCACAGCTATCATTTTGTGTGTAGTTACATTTTGTAAGATACCTAAATTATAACAAATATTTATTCTTTATATCTTCCATAAAACTCATGTGTTGCGTATATAGTCTTATCTCCCGTTATGGCTATTCCAAATCCCATTATTTCATATCCTTTATGTAGCATATTGGTACCTTCTTCAGGATTTGTCTTCCACTCATTAAAAATAAAATTTCCTATATCATCTGCATCTCTATTTGTGTAAACAGGTTTATCTGGAATTTTATATTTAATTATATTTTCACCCTGAACTGCAACATACCCAGGCTTAATCGCGCTCCAGTCTAAGTACTTTAAAAAAGTAGAATATGAATTTTTCCCATTTATTGTATGAGATAAAGTCTTCTTATTTGCCATTAAATTAGACCAGTCATTTGCTAGTCCCTCTAATCTACTTGCTACAGATAACTCTTTTACTCCATTCTCTTTTCTGTATTGTTTTGTAAGAGCATATACTTTTCCCTTTATTCTGTCCTTAAACGCTCTATCATTTGGATTATAGTATAATCCTTGTTGATTTGGAGAAGCTTGATTTATACACTGTTTGATTATATTCTGATTTATTCCTCCAAGTACTGTAAGTTTGTCTGCTCCACTTAAAATACTTTTATTGCTACCATTTTCCACTAAGACTACAGGAGCATTTTTTGCTATTGTAGAAGCGGCTAATGCATCTGTTAATTGTAGACCCTTGCTTAAGTAAAACTCTTTACTGTTTTTATAAAACTCTTGTATAACTCTCTTATTGGTGTCAAATCTATCTGTTCCACCTAACCTAACGGAATTTGTACTTTTGACCAATTCATCACTTATTATTTCACTAGTACCAAGTGCATAACTCTTTAATCCTGTAGTATCAAATCCTACACTATTTCCATCTGTAAGTATTATAGGAACTCCATCTCTTGCCGCTACTGATGATGCACTTATCGCATCTGCTTCTCCTGTAATTCCATTAGCTATAATTACTTTATCAATAGGCTTGATTTCTTTGATTTTCTCAGCTATTTTTACGCTCGTATCAAATCTATTCTCACCAAATATTCTTTGTACAGCCTTCTTTTTAGAAAGTAATTGATTTTCAATATTTTTACTTATTGTCGATTCTGAACCTATTATATATACAGTGTTTGCTTTGTTCAGTCTTTCCATAGTAGTACTTGGAATTTGATTTTGTTTTGTCATTAAAATAGGCGCATTTAAGGCTCCAGCTAAACCACTTGCACTAAGACCATCTGCCAAGCTATTATCTGAATTAATTAGTATTGCTGTATTATAGCTTTGTTTATCCGCTATTTTTGCCGCTGTTTCATACCTATCATTACCTTTTATTTGTTCAACTGATGTCAACGCATTTACTATAGGAGTATTTACCATTACTAAAGATAGTGTAAGTCCTATAGCTAATATCTTTCTACTATTCTTCATATTATTATTTACCCCCAATATATTTTTCATATTTTTTTATCAATACTTTTATCTATTCTCAATAAAAAGTTACAGTTTTGTTACCATATTTTATATATAATACCATAGTTATCCATATAACTCAAACACTATAATTAAAGTTTTTATTCTCCATAAATTCAAAACATTATAACTTATTTTATTTAATTAAGTAATAAATTCAAAATAATATATGTTAATAAGGTGTTTAATCATTATAAACAATATCATTTATAATAATTTTTTTATAATATTATAATCAAAAAATAAGAAAATAAGGTACCTCAAATCAATTCTAAATGAGATACCTTATTTTTATTATTTTTATTTCATTATTTGTATATATTTTATATTGTAGACATCATATCTTATCTAAGCATCTTGTATAATTTTATATTATAGACATTATATCTTATCTAAACACCTTGTATAATTTTATATTATCTAAACAAGCTTATAACATCAAATCTTATATATTATTGGTTCTTAGTAAATAAGTTTATTTTTTCAGCTATTTTTTCAATAGCATTTTTAGCTATTCCTTCACCTATTTGTACTAACTTAGTAGCATTTTTAAGTCTTAACTCAACTACTTCTTCTTGTGACTTAGAAAGTTCTTCTGTAGTTAATACTATTGGTGCTTTTGAACTAGCTGCAAGTGGTGCTGCTGTAAGTGCATCAACTAATTGTCCGTTTCCACCTACATAACCATCCTTTGCAACATATGCTTTAGTTGCTCCTGCATAGTACTTGTTGATTACTTTAGCATTAGTATCTTTTCTGTTTTCTCCTGCTAATCTTTCAACTTTGTTGTTTAAATCTATTTCAACTAATTTATCTTCAACTTCTTTTGATACAGAATTCTCTCCACCAACGATTTCTAATTCTTTTCCTTTTAATAATTTTTCAGCACTTGCATCTAATTCGTTACCTGTAACTATTATTGGAGCTCCAAATTGAGCAGCTCTAGCAGATATACTCATAGCATCTGCTTCTCCATTTCCACCTACTACAAATGCAGTTTTAAATGTATCTTTTAATTGTTTTGCTATTTCTAAAGAAGTTTCAAATCTATCATCTCCAGAAACTCTCTCAACTTTACTTACACCCAATTTAGAAAGTTTTTCTTCTGTTTCTTTTGATATTTTAGATTCTCCACCTACTATATATATTTTCTTAGAAGATAAGTTACTTCCAAGCACTCTTAATATCTCAGCTTCTATTTCTGATGGTAATGAATCTTTTTTAGATAATAGTATTGGTGCATTTTTTTGAGATGCAAGTGGTGCTGATGCTAATCCATCAACTATAGCATCTTCTCCAACTAAAATTATTGAATCTGCTTCTCCATCTTTAAATCTTTCCTTACTAACTTCTACTGCTGTTGTAAATCTTGAATCTCCAGATAAAACTTCTACTTTTAATTCTTTTCCATCTTTTACATCAGTTAGCACTTTGTGTAAATCTCTAACTAATTTATGGTTTTTACTTGATACACTTATTGTTTCTGGCTTTTCATTTGTCTTACTTAAAATCATGTCAAAGCTTGATTTTTCTGGCTTATCTTTATCATCACTATCTTCTTGTTCTTGAGTAAGTATTGCTTCATTATCAAATGTTAAAGTATATCCATTTTTAACTTTATTAACTATTTCTCTACCTAATGTAGTTAATCTAACTCCATCAAATAAATCTTCTGCTGATATGTCTTGTAAATCTGCATTTTTAACTGTTATTGTATGTAATTCTTTTGATTCTATATCGCTATAACTCTTTTCATAGCCTTCAAAAGTACCTTCTTCTGATGTTACTGCCTTTGCAAAGTCTAAATGTTGGTCTCCTACATTTACTGTGATTGTATTTTTTGAATCTTTTGCTCTTTTTACTTCAACTGTGCTAGTAGATTTTATAGTTGCTGTTAGCTTGCTATCAGAATCTTCTGCTAAAGTTGCATTAAAAGCATTAACTGCATCTACTATTTCTTGAGCTGTTTTGTAGTTTTCAATTTTATAGTCAACTACTTTTCCACCTATAGTTTGATGACCTTTATCTTGTATAGTAACTTTTAAACTTTGTCCTTCTACTAATGAGTTTATCTTGTTTTGTAATTGAGTTGCATTAGTTAAGTTTACATTATCTACTTTTATATCGTAAACTCTATCATTTACATTTGCTCCTGCTTTTGTCTCTTCAAACTTAATTTCTAATGCTTTTCTAACCTCTTCGATTAGTTTAGTAGAATCTTTTGCACTTACTGTGTAATTTTTATCAACATTTTCTGACACAGTGTTGTCTGCGAATATTGGTGCTGCTACACTCATAACTGTAGCTCCTGCCATTACTATTGCCATACTTCTCTTTTTGTTACTTAACATATTTATGTCCTCCGAATATTTTTTTAATTTTTTATATTCGTATTTCCCACATATAAATAATATTATATATAATATTATTTATCAATACATTTTATAAGTTTACATAATTTACTAATACATATATTAGAAATATAAGAATAAAAAGTTAGATTTTGAATACATAAAAAATTAAATACTAACAAGTCAAACCTTATTTTATATAAATATATTAAGCATTTTATATGGAGACAAAAAAATAAAAAAGGATACCCCATCATGATAAAAGAACCATTTTGAGATACCCTCTTACAAACAACTAAATCAATACTTTTCTATCTTTCACACTCTTGATTTGCAACTGTACAAGAAGTCTTACAAGCTGATTGACAAGAAGTTTGACACTCTCCACATCCACCTTTTGCAGCACTTTGCTTTAAAGTAGCTTGAGATAAAGTTTTTACATGTTTATTTTCCATTTTCAACGCCTCCATTTCTAATTGTTTCCTATTGATTATATCACAAAACCAGCTTAATATAAACTCTATTTAAAGTTGACACCCAATACGCCTCCAATACCTCCTGCTGCTGATATAAGCAATAACTTATAAATCATTCCTACTTCAAATACGAAGCTCTCTTGTGCTAAAAACACAGTCAAAAAAATACACACTATGTACAAAAGTCCAACTAAAAGCCCATACATAAGTCCCTTTTCTTGCATGTGTTTTGAAGTGTAAAAACCACCTATAGCTGCAGAAATAGTAGTTATAAATGATGCAACCATAGTTATATTATCTCCACCAATATCTGTAAATGTCAAAAATAAGTTATACACTAATAAAACAGCCAAAGTTATTATATATGCATATCCCAAACCTTTAAAAATATAATTAGATTTTCCCATAAAAAAAACCTCCTCTCAAATTAATATATATTCGAGAAAAGGCTTTTAAATTACTATTTTACTGTTCTTCTATTTCTTCTTTTCTAGATTGAACTGTACCTATAGCCCATTTTTCAAATGGAACTTTAGTTCTATTTGGTCCTAATTCTAATATTACAACATCATCTTCAACTTTAGCTACATTAGCTACTATTCCACCTATTGTAATGACTTTGTCTCCTACACCTAGGCTACTTCTCATTTCTTTTAATTGTTTGTCTTTTTTCTTTTGAGGTCTAATCATTAGGAAATAAAAGATTGCTATTACTACTATCCATAGACCTACACTCATCATTATTTGTTGCTGTGGCATTAATTTTTCACTCCTTTGTAAATTATACTCTTTTGTAAATCATAATAAATGTTTATATAACAATTTACTTTCTTTAGCTTTGAGTACTATTGAATATTATATATTAAAATGATTATAATTAATAGTGCAAAACCTATATTTCATACCCATATTTTGCAAAAAATTCATTTCTAAAATCAAGTAATCTATCTTCCATTATCGCTTGTCTTATTTGTTTCATTAAATTTAGTAAAAAGTGAAGATTATGAGTAGTTATCAATCTTGCACCCAATATTTCATTTGCTTTTACAAGATGTCTTATATAAGCTCTTGAATAATTTTTGCAAGCGTAACAGTCACATTCAGGGTCAAGTGGAGTAAAGTCTTCAGCATAAGTTGCATTTCTAACCACTACTTTACCTTGACTAGTCATTGCAGTTCCATTTCTAGCTATACGAGTAGGTAAAACGCAGTCAAACATATCTACTCCTCTTATAACACCTTCTACCAAATCATCTGGACTACCAACTCCCATTAAGTATCTTGGTTTGTCCTTTGGCATAAATGGAGTTGTGTGTTCTAGTACATTGTACATAAGTGGTTTTGGTTCTCCAACACTAAGTCCACCAATTGCATATCCAGGTAAATCAATACTTGTTATTTCTTTTGCTGATTGCTCTCTTAAATCTTTATACATTCCACCTTGTATTATACCAAATAAAGCTTGCTTGTCTGTATTATTATGGGCATCTTTACATCTTTTTAACCATCTTGTTGTTCTTTCTAATGAATTCTTTACATACTCTCTATCTGCTGGGTATGGTGTACATTCATCAAATGCCATCATTATGTCTGAGCCTAACGCATTTTGTATTTCCATAGCTTTTTCTGGAGTTAAAAAATGTTTTGAACCATCTAGATGTGACCTAAATTCTACGCCTTCTTCTTTTATCTTTCTTAAAGGCCCTAAGCTAAATACTTGAAATCCTCCACTATCTGTAAGTATTGGCTTATCCCAGTTCATAAACTTATGAAGTCCACCAGCTTTTTTTATAAGTTCATGTCCTGGTCTCATATATAGATGATAAGTGTTGCTAAGTATTATTTGTGAACCAATCTCTTTTAATTCTTCTGGTGTCATAGATTTTACTGTTGCTTGAGTCCCAACAGGCATAAATATTGGTGTTTCTATAATTCCATGTGGTGTGTGTAATCTTCCAAGCCTTGCACCACTTTGTTTACAAGTTTTTATCAGTTCGTATCTTACTGCGTACATAAATTTCTCCTTAATAATTTTTATTTCTAGTTATTCCATAATATATATTTTTACTAATCTAAATATCTAATATATTTTCTAAATAGATTTATCTTTATCTTCTTTGCTTTGTTGTTCTTTGATTGCTTCTTCATCATGGATACTCGTTATATTAAGAGCACTCTTGTCTTTTGTTACTAAAAACTTTTTTATAGCAAATAGTCCTGCAATAGCTATAACTCCAATTAAAACATCTATCATCCCTTCATTTTTAGGAAGTAATAACATTTTTCTGGCTATAGCATATAGTAGTGCCTCAATAAATGCTCCTGGTATGTGAAGTGATAGCATTACTACAAGCTCAACACCTATTACTAAAAGTAATATTTGTGCTAAGAAATCATTAAGCTGACTGTATTGTACTGGATTTTGAAAATCAACTATATATGCTCCCCACATAAGTCTTAATACATCTATTGTACCTAAAAATACTGCTATCAGAACTACTACTGCTAATACACGTTCAAATATAAAAGCAATCTTTAATATAGGGTTATTCTTTTTTTGTTTTTGTAAACTATGCATCTATTACCTCCCTACTTTATAATCATAGCATCTCCAAAACTGAAGAATCTATATCTTTCTTTTACTGCTTCATTATATGCATTTAATACATTATCTTTTCCACAAATAGCACTTACTAACATGATTAAGGTAGACTCTGGTAGATGGAAATTAGTTATAAGTCTATCCAAAACCTTAAATTTATAACTTGGATATATAAATATGTCTGTCCAACCACTAGTTTCTTTCATCTTGCCATTTTCATCACAAGCTGATTCTATAGTCCTACAACTAGTAGTTCCAACACATACTACATTGTTCCCACTTTCTTTTGCTCTGTTTATTTTGTCAGCTGCCTCTTGACTGACCATATAATATTCTGAATGCATCTTATGATTTAAAACATCATCTACTTTTACTGGTCTAAAAGTACCTAAACCAACGTGTAAAGTTATAAATGCTATATCTACACCTTTTTCTTTTATTTCATTTAATAATTCTTCTGTAAAGTGTAGACCTGCTGTAGGTGCCGCTGCTGAGCCATTATGTTTTGAATAAACAGTTTGGTATCTTTCTTTTTCCTCTAATCTAGCAGTTATATATGGAGGAAGTGGCATATTTCCAAGCTCATCTAAAATCTCCTCGAAAATTCCATCATAATGAAACTTTATAATTCTTGAACCTTCATCTGATAAATCTACAACTTCTCCAATCAATTTTCCATTTCCAAAGGAAAACTTAGTTCCTACTTTTGCTCTTTTACCTGGTTTTACTAAAGCTTGCCAAGTATCTTCTTCTGTTCTTTTTAATAATAAAAATTCAATTTTTCCACCAGTCTCAAGTTTTTCCCCTATTAATCTAGCAGGTATAACTCTAGTGTTATTTAAAACTAAACAGTCTCCTGGATTTAAATATTCTATTATGTCTCTAAATACTTTATGCTCAATTTCTCCTGTTTCTTTATCTAATACCATCAATCTTGAACTAGCTCTGTCTTCTATAGGAACTTGAGCTATAAGTTCCTGTGGTAAATCAAATTTAAAATCACTTGTTTTCAATGTCAAACTTCCTCTCTTAAAATTTCTCTAGCTACAATAATATCAAAAAAACAACTTATTTTCTACAATATTACCAGAATATATCAATAAATCCCTCTTTTTAACATACAGTATATCCACAATATATAGATATTTTTCCACGATATGCACGTCTTATCCACAATATATAGATAAAGTACACACATTTTTCCTTGTATTTATCCACAGTATCTACAGATATAATTACCATTTTGTGGATATGTTTGAATTTTTACCCATTTTAGAAATATTTTAATTTAATGATTATTTGTTTAATTAATACCTCTTTTTGTATTTTTATCTATCACTAGGATAAGGTATTTTTAAATGTTCATAGGCTAGGGGCATGGCTACTCTACCTCTAGGTCCTCTATTTATAAACCCTAGTTGAAGCAAATATGGCTCATACACATCTTCTATTGTATTTCTATCTTCACCAATTGAAGCTGCTAATGTATCAAGACCTACCGGGCCACCCCTAAATTTTTCTATTATAGTCATAAGAAGCTTTTCATCCACAAAATCAAGACCTAAATTATCAACTCCCAAAAGTTCAAGAGCATCCTTTGCAACTTCATCAGTTATCCTTCCATCAGCTCTAACCTGTGCAAAATCTCTAACTCTTTTTAGTAATCTATTTGCTATTCTTGGAGTCCCTCTTGAACGTTTTGCAAGCTCTAAAGCTCCTTGAGATTGTATTTCTGCATCTAAAATATTTGATGACCTAAGCACTATTTTTGAAAGTTCATCAACTGTATAATAATCTAATTTACAAATAACACCAAATCTATCTCTAAGTGGATTTGTAAGCATACCAGCTCTTGTAGTAGCTCCAATAAGTGTAAACTTAGGAAGGTCAAGCCTTATACTTCTTGCAGATGGTCCTTTTCCAATTATTATATCTAAACAAAAATCTTCCATTGCTGGATACAAGACTTCTTCAACACTCCTATTGATTCTATGTATCTCATCTATAAATAAAACATCATTTTCATTCAAATTTGTAAGTATAGCTGCTAAGTCCCCTGCTCTTTCTATTGCGGGTCCTGATGTAATCCTCAAATTTACTCCCATCTCATTAGCTATTATACTCGCTAGCGTAGTTTTTCCAAGCCCTGGTGGTCCATATAAAAGTACATGGTCTAACTGCTCATTTCTTGATTTTGCTGCCTCTATAAATATACTAAGTTGCTCTTTGGATTTTTCTTGACCTAAATAATCTTCTAGTGTCTTTGGTCTTAAACTATTTTCTATATCTATATCTTCCATCTTCATGGTAGATGTTATTATCCTATTTTCATCTTCAAAATCTTGCATCTATACCCCTCCTTCCATAATTTTGGAAATCTACTTTATTTTAAATATTATTTTACATTTACAAATTAAATGCTACTTCATAGATTTACTCATTATATATGTAAGTGCTTTTTTTATAATGTCTTCTGTATTCATACCATCTTTTTTACATTTTTGAACTGCCTCTTTTGATTCTGCTAAGGTATATCCCAAAGCTACAAGTGCATCTATAGATTCATCTTGAGATATTAAAGTAGGTTTTTGTGATAATAATGTTGGTTCAAATTCTATATTATTTTTATCCACTTTATCCTTAAGTTCTAAAACAATTCTCTCTGCTGTCTTTTTACCAACGCCTGGAGCCTTAGATAGTTTCCCAACATCTTCGCTCAAAATATAAGCTCCTAGTTGTGATGGTGATGCAAATGATAGTATTGAAAGCCCCACCTTAGGTCCTATTTTTGACACAGATGTAAGCAATTCAAACATCTTTAATTCTTCCCTACTTGCAAAACCACAAAGACTCATATCATCTTCTCTTACTATTAGTTTAGTATATATTTTTGCAGTATTTCCTATTTGCAAATTCATTATTGTATTGGATGACACATTTATCTTATATCCTATATCATTGTTTTCAACAACTATACTGTCTATATATATCTCTTCTACTGTACCTTTTATATAACTATACATACTTCCCACCTATATTCTTTAGAGTTTTTTCAAGTTTATTTGAATGAGCATGGCAAATAGCCACAGCTAGAGCATCTGCAACATCATCTGGTTTTGGAACTTTTTTTAAACTTAAAAATGAGGTTACCATCTGTTGAACTTGTGCTTTATCTGCTCTACCATATCCAACTACACCTTGTTTTACTTGAAGTGGAGTGTATTCATATACTGGTTTACCATTATGTGCACAAGCAAGCATAGTAACTCCTCTAGCCTGTGCTACTGTTATAGCAGTTTTTACATTCTTGTTAAAGAATAGTTCTTCCATTCCAACTTCATCTATATTGTAATTCTTTACTATTGTATCAATTCCTTTATATACGAGTTCTAACCTCTTAGAGATATCCATATGCGCAGGTGTTGTTACTGCTCCATAATCTATTACTTTAAATTTACTATTTTTATATTCAATTATACCATATCCAACTATGGCTATACCTGGGTCAATCCCCAATATCATCATTTTAAAAAATTCCTCCTAAAAATAAAAGAAATACCAAAATGTATTTCTCATAAAAACTTATGTTCTAAATCATTATACCATAAATAATATTAACAAATCATAAAATGGTTTATGTTAAATATAAAATCAAATAAAAAAGTTATATCAAAGCAAACTTCTCACTTCAATATAACTTTTATATTTAGTACAAATAAATTATTGTATTTTAATAGGCATTAAATATAGTTTGAATCTTAATATTAACTTGCAAAATCTTCTAATCTTGAATAAGCATCTTCCTCTGTATCCATAACTACACCTTTTTTAAGTTCATCTTGAACAGTCTTAGGAAGTGAATCTACTCTTATTTTTGTTTTTTCTACTAATGTTTTATTTCCACTATCATCGTATTTATACAATGCTATATTTCCATTATCATTTTCAATTGTATATTTACCTTTTATAGTAGTGTTCATTGCTTGTACATCTTTATTATCACTGTTTTTAGATTCTACCAATATGATTTCATTTTTATCCATACTCTTTATTTTTTTAGTTGGATATTCTTGTTTAAAATATGATACTATTTCTGATTTTGTCTTATCTAATAATGACTCTGGAACTACTCCAGCCATTGTAAGTACTCTCTTATAGTTAGTTTCGTTTTCGCCTTCGCCTTGAAGCCAAACTTCGCAGTTTTTATTTAATCCAAAAGCTTCTTTTGATTCTTCACTCATATTCGCACTAGTACTTACAACTTTACCAGTTTGAACTCCATTGTTTTTTAATTTTGTTCCTATATAAACTCCGCTACTTAATACAAAAACTCCTACTAGTACTAATGCAGATATTTTCCAAGGAAATAATTCTTTTTTCTTCTTTTCAAACATTGATTACGCCTCCTTTTTCTATTATTTTCTCCAAGCTGTAAGTTTTTATACAATTTAGGTAAATTTTAGAAGAAAATATATCTGTATTTCAAATTAGTCTAAAAATAGATATTTTCTAAAAGGAAGTTTTCTCTTAAATGTTATATTCTTGCAATTATATGGACATAATTTATAATAAATAATAGTTTAGGAGGTAATAACTTTGGAAAGAATCAATTGTAATGTAACTAACTGCTCACATAATAACAGCCATATATGTTATGCAGATAAAATTTTTATAAATGGTGAACAAGCTCATAATGATAGACATACTTGCTGTAGTTCGTTTTTAGATGAGTCTATTTATAGTAATCTATCTAACAATGTTAACAATAGAAACTGTGAAGAATTAGTTTGTAGTGTCAAGACTTGTAAGTACAATAAAGATGGTAGCTTATGTAATCTTGATAATATATTAGTCGCTCCTGAAACTGATAGAGTAAATCTTTACACTGAAACATGTTGTTCTAGTTTTAAATGTAAATAAGTAAAATATAAATAATATAAAGGTGTCAAAGTTAATCAAAGCAATATACTGTAGAGTATCTACAGGTATTAGTTCGATTATACTTGACACCCTTATTTATTTTAAATAAAATCTCATTGCTATGGTTTTGCATATAATATTATAATTGTAATTAAATTTGATAAATTTCTATAAATTGGTATAATCAATATGTAAATTAAGTTTAAGGTAATATAGTTAATTATGAAAGAAAATATCAGATATATAGTATTATATAATGTTATATTAACTAGAAATGAGGTGCTTATGAGTACATTTTATATTCAATTTCTTTATTTTGTAATTTATAGCTTTATAGGATGGTGTTGTGAGACTACATATTGTTCTGTTTTGCAAAAACAATTTGTAAATAGAGGTTTTTTAAATGGACCCTTTTGTCCTATATATGGATTTGGGGCACTAGCAATAGTAGCTACACTGACTCCTTTTGTTCATAATATTCCCTTATTATTTGTATTTAGTATAATTATAACCAGCATAATGGAGTATTTTACAAGTTTTGTATTAGAAAAACTATTTAATATGAAGTGGTGGGATTATTCCAATCACAAGTTCAACATTCACGGAAGAGTTTGCTTAGAAAATTCACTTATGTTTGGTGTATTATCATTAATTGTAATGCTGATAATACATCCTATTGTAGTTGATTTCATAGATTATATTCCTAAGAATATACTATTTATTCTTGGTATATCTATAGAAATTTATTTTGTTTTAGATTTAATAATTACAGTACACACAATTTTACAATTAAATGGCAAATTAAAACAAATCCATCTTATAATTAAGGAATTAAAAGATAAAAAAGAATACTACAAAGTTATCACACAAGAAACTATTGAAAGTAAGCTTGAATCTTTAGTTGAAAATAGACTTGAGACTTTAGAAGATAGATTTGAGATATTAAAAGAAAGAGAAAATTATCGTTATGCTAAAAACAGAATTGAAGAACTTAAAAACAAACTTAATACTCTACTATCTAGCCACAAATTGCTTCATAGACGTATTATTAAAGCGTTCCCTAATATAAGCTCTAATAAGCATAAAGATATTTTAAATAAAATCAAAGAAGATATTAAATCAATCAAAAAAAATAAATAATCTAAATTATATGCCATATTGTAATATAAATATTTATAAATACAAATAAGAGGCTGTCTCAAAATAGAGATAAGCCTCTTTTTCATTGTTGAAATGATGAAATAAAAGATTTTCTTCTAACCCATTAATACTTCAACAGCTTCTCTAAGTGTGCTAACTTCTCCAACATTGCCAGGGAAAATTATATATGGCATATTAGGAAATTTACTTTCTTCTCCTGTCATCCATACTGGTATACCAGGTTTTATTTGACCCATTACAGTAGCTTTTTTTACTTTTAGTGCCTTAGTTCCAACATCACTAGATGTAATTCCACCTTTTGCTATAATAAAATTTGGTCTTACATTAAGCATACCAACTATACTAGTCACAGCATCTGAAATTTCTACAGAAACAATAAGTTGTTTATCTTTATCATTCGTATCTAAATCAAAACGCTCACGTCTAGTATACACAGCAACAGTTTTTCCATTAGTTATTTTCTCTTCTACAACTTGTATAACTCTTTTTACTTCATTTTTCAATCCATCTTCCTGCAAAACTAAATGTTGATTAAACTCTATAAATTCTATAGGATGCTTACAATTTTTAAGTTCTTCTAGTTGCTGAGTAGTTTTATTTACATGTGAACCAACAAGTATAATACCTCCATTAGTATTATCTTTTGATACTAATTCCTCTTTAGTAAGTAATTCCTTATCACTTACCCCACCAAGTACCTTTGTTATAGCAGCAGCACTTCTAAATATAAATTCTTTACCACTATTTACTGCACGTATAAACGCAATTGTAAATACCTTTACATCTACATAATCTATTGCATTTACAATGATTTTATTGAAGTTCTTAGCCATTTTAAGCTTTTCTGTTATACTATCAATATTTAGACTTCTAAGTTCCTCTAATGAAACGTATATCATATCACTAGATTTATATTCTCCATTTGTTTTTTCTTCACACCATTCTCCTATATCAGAAGATTTATAACCAAAGGATTTATCTTTTGCAAATTCAGTCATTCCCGCTGGTACAAGCATCTCTCCTTCTTTTACATAATGTACATTGTCTATGGTAAATCTTCCACCTTCTTTGAAAAATGGCATTATTATTTCACCATCAAATAGTTTCCCTGATAATTTTTCCACCTCATTTTTCAACAGATTAGTTTCAAGAGGATAATGTCCCCTCATTGTTGAATCACTTCGGCTTATAATAATAAAATCTTGATTAACTTTTTGAGAAATATCCACAATATTTTTTGAAATTTCCTTATGCACTTCTGTTGTTTGAGCAACTGTAAATCCCCTTGAGTTAGTAAGTATAAAAAACATACTATTTTCTTCATCAAAGCCTTGTTCTATGCTACTCTCATCCCAATCAGTATATACAGAAACATCATGAACTGTTTGTACTCCAGTTGGGTCATCATCTAATACAATAATCTTTCTATTTAAATTTTTAAGTTCATTTACAAGTAATTTATTTAATTTATCTTCATCTACGGTCTTAAAAGTATCAAGTATATCTATGTTAATTGAATTGACTTCTCTCACTAAAAATCCCCCTTTATGTAATTTATTATAGTATGCTTATGTTTAGTATTTATATTTTTTATAAACCTGGAAGTGGTACAATACCGTTTATAACACTAAGTAATAAAACCATTATAAATGCTGTAACACCAGCAATGGTACCTCCTATTGTCCATGAATTTAAAGTATCCTTAACTGACAAGCCACTAAATCTTGAAAGTACCCAGAATCCCGAATCGTTTGGAAGAGAGAAACCAACACCACCAGCACATATAGCAAGCCCTACTAAAACTGGTGACATACCAGTTGCTAAAATAGTAGGCCCTAAAATTGATGATGTAGTCACTAGTGCTACAGTAGCAGAACCTTGAGAAATTCTAAGCAATGCACTTAATAAGAATCCAAGTACCACAACTGATATACTAAGTCCAGACATAGTGTCAACTAAGAAGTTTCCTATTCCACTAGCATTTATAACACTACCAAATGCTCCTCCTGAGCCTGTTATTAATAATATCAATCCTGCTGAATCAGCAGCTTCAATAACAACATCTCCCATAGGCTTACTTATGTACCTCTTCAAAAATACTATTGCTACCAATATTCCAAGCAATATTGCTATATTCTTATCTCCTATAAATGCAAGTATTCCACTCATTTTAGAACCTTTTTCTAAAAACATACTAAATACGTTTGATACAAGTATAAGAAGTATTGGAAATAATAAAGAAAACATAGAAACTCCAAAACCTGGCACTTTATCAGAGTTATCATTTTCAAGTTCAATACTCTCTTTTCCTTGTTCTAAATTTTTTTCTTTATTATTTTCGTCAATTGCATAAGCCGGATACTTTTCAAAACGTTTTCCATAAATCCATCCTCCTAAAAGAGCTGCTGGAAATGCAACAATTATGGAATAAAGTATAAAACTGCCTACATTTGCATTTACATTTGCTGCAACAGCTAAAGGCCCTGGTGTTGGTATTACAAGTGCATGACCTACTATTGTACCAACTCCTAATGCACACACAAAAACCATAAGAGATTTCTTGGTTACTCTTGAAACATATTTAATTATAGGCATCATTATAACAAATGCTGCATCCATAAACACTGGAATTGAAATTAAAAATCCTGCTGTAGTTATAGCTAATGCACTATTTTTTTCTCCAGTTCTAGCCAGCAATCCCTTTGCAATAGATTCTGTTGCTCTTGATTCTGAAAGTATATTTCCAAATATTATTCCAAGCCCAATTACAATACCAATACTACCTAATGTACTTCCAAATCCAGCTGATATTGTAGTTGAAATTTCATTTATAGGCATCTTAACCATAAAGCCTGTAATTATAGATGTTATAAGCAATGCCAAAAATGGATTTACTTTAAACTTAATAATCGACACAAGCAAAATTCCTATAGATATAATAAATGCTATCAAAAGTCCATATCCTGTAATCATAATCTTTTCCCCTTTATAATTTACTTTATTATCTCTTAACCTTATTTTTTCTTTTATTATGATACTGTAACTCTATTGTCTTTGTATAATATAATCTAAATCTAATTTTAATAATACATACCTACTATCTCATCAATATATTTGCCATTAGTTATTGTGTTTTTTTATTTCAATACCTGCTAATTTTTCAAAATATTGAGCTATTCCACCATGGTCATCTTCTAAATGTCCATGTACTTTTAATGTTTGCATAATTTCTAATAGCTGACTTGTCATAGGTAGCGGCACATCCAAATTGTGTGCTGTCTTCATTACATTTTTTATATCTTTTAGATTGATAGATATTTTTCCACCTGGTTTAAAATCACGATTCATAATCATTGGTATTTTTGCATCCAATATTGTGCTGCCAGCTAGACCTCCCCTTATTGCTTTGTACACTTTTTCTGGGTCTGCTCCTGCTTTGGCTGCAAGTACAAATGCTTCAGATACTGCTGCTATTGTAAGATTAACTATTACTTGATTTGTAAGTTTTGTAACACTTCCACTGCCATTATCTCCAATTAAAATAGATGAACTTCCCATTATATTAAAAAATGGCTCTACTTTTTTATATACTTCTTCTTTACCACCAGCCATAAAAGCAAGTGTTCCATCAATTGCTTTTGGTTCACCTCCACTTACTGGTGAATCTATAAATTCTAAGTTCATTTGCTTTAATTTTTCTGCACATGACATAGATTCTGTAGGAGTAACTGAACTCATATCTACAATTATACTGCCCTCTTTTAAAGTGTTTGTTAAACCATCAGCTCCAAATAATATATCTTGAACAATGGCTCCATTTGGAAGTATTGTAAATACAATTTCACACTCTTCACCTATTTCTGAAAGACTTGCATATTTTGCACCATATGATACAAGCTCATCTACAGCAGATTTATTAATATCATATACTAAAAGATTGCATCCACCTTTTATTAAATTCTTAGCCATTGGTTTTCCCATTATTCCTAATCCAATAAATCCTAACTTCATTATATACCCCTCCATATTTTCACATTTTTGAAAACGTTTTTTATGATTTAAAGTATACTACACACCAGTATACCGGTCAATATAAAATATGAAAGTATTTATTTTAACAATAAAACATTCTTTTTAGCCTTCTATAATAGAATTCAACTCTTATTACCATATTTAATACACACTATTTATGTTAAATAATACACACTATTTCCATATTATATTTAATCATACTTTATATTAATTATTTTTCTTTATATTAATTATTTTTATCAATAATTAAGTATCATTCAACTAAACATTTATTTATATAGTCCAATATATAATTTAAATTTCAAAGGATTGACCTTAATTTTACTATGTTGTATTCTTAACATTATATAAGTTTTTGTATTTTCACATTGTTTAGGGGGTATAAAATATGGCTACATTTAAAAGATTACAAGAACAAGCATATGACTATTTAAAAGAATTAATACTATCTGGTGAAATAATAGAAAATGAAATATATTCTGAAACAAAGCTTGCGAGTGAAATAGGTATCTCAAGAACACCTATAAGAGATGCTCTTCAAAGACTCAGCCAAGATGGTTTTATAGATATAATTCCAAGTAAGGGTTTTAAAATTCATCAAATCACAGCTAATGAAATTGTAGAGATATTTCAAATACGCTCTGCAATAGAAGGGTTTTGCACTTTTTTAATTACGAGTCAATACAAAGAACCTAGAGCAATTGAAACTATAGATAAATTAAAGTATCTTTTAGATAAACAAAAAGACATTGTATCAAGTGATAAGAATTTAAATACATTTGCAGAATACGATACTTTATTTCACACAACAATCGTTTCATATGCTCAAAATACTGAATTTGATAAGATGTTCAACAGCTATATGTACAGAATAAAAAAATTAGCTCTTGATTCACTATCTCATGAGGGAAGACTAGAAACAACATTAAAAGAACATACAGATATTTTTAATAATATATCTAACGGATGTACTGAAGATATTTATAAAACAACACTTATACATATGGAAACTCCTAAATACATCAATTTAGAAGATTTTTGTAATAATAAATTATTTTAATAATCTATTTATATTTACTAAAATTTTATTTATCTTAAATCAATTTCTTATTTATAAAAAATACTCTATAATTATAGTGTAACTACTATTATTTTAAGGAGTGATTTTTTTGAACAAAGATACTGTAACTAATGAAACTATCGACAAGGATTATGCTATTGAAGAAGTTCGTATGGCCTGTAAACACTTTGGTGATTTATATTTTTATTTTACCAAAGTATTAGTTGAGGAATTTGGAAATGAAAAAACTGCTGAAATATTGAAAAAAGTTTTGTTTGAAAGATCAGAAGAAAGAGCTATTGCTATGAGAGAAAGAGCCAATGAAAATGGAGATGAATTGATTGCTGACAATATTGTTAGTATAACTGATGTCCCATTTTTAGGTTGGGTTCCTGAATTTGAAGAGTTACACTGTCCTTATGGAGCTTCCTGGCTTTCACGCTTTGAAGAAAATCCTTGGTTTAAGGAATTTGCATCCCTTTATTGTGATGTTACTGATACCACTGTTGCTGAAGTATTTACAGGGGATACATCACATAAAATAACAAAAAATATTCTATGGGGAGATAAAATTTGTGAGAGAATATATTTTCATGATGATAATATATCTCAAGGTAAATATACTTATGGAACCAGAAACTGCAAGTAAATAATTTAATTTTTCTATATTTTTATACTATATTTTGTACTTTTTCATATAAATATTATAACTAGTCTTTTATTTTACTTTTGTTTAACTTAAAGATAATTTACTTTTAACTTCTATGAATTATTATATAAGTAATAAAAAATTTATCTTTATAAAATTATAGTCTTTAGGCTTATAATTTACATAATATTTATGCTCTTTATAAAACTTTTTAGAAGCTTCTATTGTTATACTATAAAACTATCTTGAGAAAGGCTGATTAAATGTTTAATAAAATATATGAAAAAAAAGAATTTATAGTTTTTCAAGTTAAAAACGGTTATGTAGTTTATAATACTAGAAAGAATTTTGAAGAAGGTCATACACATTTAAAACATTTTGAAGCAGCAAAAACAGCTATTGACTTAGCTATAAACAAAAAAATTCCTCGAAGTAAAGACGGATATTATCTAACTAGTTTAATTCGCATAAGTGACGATTGTTATTACATCAATAAGTTAAGTGAGTTATTATATGTCAGAGAACAAAAAGGTAAAAAAGAAAAATACTGCAATTCTAGTTATCAGATATAACAAGATTAGTTGTCAAATATAAATATTTTAAGCTTAAAGCTAAAGAGTATCAGTAAGTTTATAAAAAAATAAATTTGCTGATACTCTTTTTAATTATAACATTAGTAATTTAAGTTATAGCTATTATATAAACACATATTTTTTTATTCAGATTCTGTATCTGCAAATTGGCTATTATAAAGCTTCTCATAAAATCCGCCTTTTTCCATTAATTCATCGTGATTACCTTGCTCTATAATACTTCCATTATTCATAACCAAAATCAAGTCAGCATTACGAATTGTAGAAAGTCTATGTGCTATAACAAAACTAGTTCTACCATTCATAAGATTTCTCATTGCCTTTTGAAGCATCAATTCTAACCTAGTATCAACAGAGCTAGTAGCCTCATCTAATATCAATATCGAAGGGTCTGATATAAAGGCTCTAGCTATAGTTAAAAGTTGTTTTTCTCCAAGCGATATATTAGATGCTTCTTCATTTAAAAACATATTATATCCATCTGGAAGTGTAGTTATAAAGTGATGTACATTTGCTACTTTTGCTGCTTGTATAATTTCTTCCTTAGTAGCTCCAAATCTACCATATTCTATATTTTCAAAAATAGTACCATTAAATAGCCATGTATCTTGAAGTACCATTCCAAACATTGAACGTAAATCTTCACGTCTCATATCTCTAATATCTACTCCATCAACTTTAATAGCTCCTCCCTTTACATCATAAAATCTCATCAATAAGTTTATTAATGTTGTTTTACCTGCTCCAGTAGGGCCAACAATAGCTACCATTTGACCACTTTTTATTTCTACATTTAAATCTTCTATTAAGGTTTCACTTTCTCCATAGCCAAAATTTACATGTTCAAATGTGACATTTCCTTGTACATTTTCTATCTTAATTGGATTTTCAACATCAGGAATTTCCTCTTCTTCATCCAAAATTTCAAATACACGCTCTATTGCTGCAAAAGAAGATTGTATTACAGTTGATAATTGTGTCATCTGTGAAAGAGGCTGATTTATTTGCCATATGTAACGTACAAATGCTTGTAAATTTCCAACTGTTATCCCTCCACTCACTGCATATATAGAGCCAACTACTGCTACTGATGCAATTCCAAAATAAGTTACTAATGAAACCATTGGATTCATCATACTTGATATAAACTGTGCCTTAAATCCATTTTCACAAAGTTCTTGATTTACTTTTTTAAATTCTTCTATAGAGTCTTCTTCTTTTCCATATAATTTTATTTCATTAAATCCAGTATACATCTCTTGTACTTTTCCATTTAATTTTCCAAGAGCATTTTGTTGTAATGAAAATCTATTTTGTGATTTTTTTACTATGAACTTAGATACAAAATAACTAATTGGAATTATAAAAAGAGCTATAAATGCCATATATACATTAATTGTAAACATCATGGAAATTGCCAAAATTATTACTAAAATTGAGTTGATAATTTGCATAAAACTCTGCTGTAAAGCATTTGATATTGTATCTACATCATTTGATATACGGCTTAGTACATCTCCAAAACTATTGCTGTCAAAGTAACTAATAGGCAATTTTCTTATCTTATTTTCTACTTCATTTCTTAAGTCTCTCATTGTATTTTGAATAGCATTTGTAAGTAAAAAACTTGAAGCATACGTAAAAATTGCATTAGCAACATATATACAAGCTAAGAGTACCAAAATTTTTACTACATAGTTAAAATTCACAGATGCTCCTGGTATTCCTTTTGCTATACGAATTACATCTTTAGTTAATTGTGTTATTATTAATCCCTCTGTTTTAGGAGCAATTGCATTCATAGTAGCTGCTAAAATTATACATATAATAGCTATAATAAATGAAAATTTATATTGCTTTACAAATGGAAGAAGTCTACCAATTGTTTTTTTAAAACCTTTAGACTTTTTCATTATTCCAATTCCTCCTTTTTCAACTGAGATGTTGCAATTTCATAGTATATTTCACAATTTTTCAATAATTCTTTATGAGTTCCCATTCCAACAACTTTTCCTTCATTTAGTACTATAATTTTATCAGCATCAATAATTGAGCTAATTCTCTGTGCAACAATCAATACGATTGCATTTTTTGTTTCTTTTTTTAGCTTAGAACGAAGTATTGCATCAGTCTTAAAATCTAACGCAGAAAAGCTATCATCAAATATATATATTTCAGGCTTTCTTATAATAGCTCTGGCAATAGAAAGTCTTTGCTTTTGACCTCCAGATACATTAGATCCACCTTCACTAATTAATTCATCAAATTTTCTAGGTTTTTTTGATATAAACTCATATGCCTGTGCAACTTTGGCTGAATGTTCTAATTCTGATGTTCCTGCTTTATTTTTACCAAATCTAATATTATTTGCTATACTACCAGTAAAAAGCAATGCTTTCTGAGGTATAAATCCTATCTTTTTTCTTAAAGCCTTTAAGTCATATTCCCTTATATCTACTCCATTTATCTTAATGCTACCTTCTGTTACATCATAAAATCTAGGTATCAAGTTAATTAGAGTACTCTTTCCACTACCAGTACTACCTATAAAGGCAACTGTTTCACCTGTTTTTGCAGTAAACGAAATATCTTTAAGCACAGAGGCCTCTCCATCTGGATAAGTAAATGTTACATTGTCAAATTCTATAAGTCCTTTATTTTCAGTATCTTTTACTCCATTTTTAGGATTTTTTATAAGTGGCTCTTCTTCTAAAATTTCTTTTATTCTATTTGCTGAAACTTCTGCTCTTGGATACATGATAAATACCATTGAAAAAAGCATAATTGAAAACATAGCATGGAAAAGATATTCCAAAAATGCAACCAATTGTCCAACTTGAATTTCTCCAATATTTATTTTCTCACTGGAAATCCAAAACACAGCTAAAACAGCTATATTTAATAGTAAAAAGAATGCGGGTTGAGTAATTGACATAAGTTTAAACAATTTTTTAGAAACATTAGCATAATATGTATTTGTTTCTTCAAATCTTTTTGTCTCATAGTCATTATTCCCAAATGCTCTGATTACCCTTATTCCAGTTAAATTTTCTCTTGATATAAGGTTTAGTTTATCCAGTCCTTTTTGTTGTTTGGATGATATTGATTGAGAAACTTTTGCTATTATTGCTACTCCAATAATTATAAAAGGCACTGATATAGCTAATACCAAGGAAAGCTCTACACTTGTTCTAATTGTCATGATTATACTTATAATAAACATGACTGGAGTTAATAAAGCTGTTCTAAGAAGTATATTTACAAATTGTTGAATTTGAAATGCATCATTTGTAGTTCTTGTAATCATTGAAGAAATACCAAATTTATTGTATTCAGTGTGTGAAAACTCTTGAGATTTTTTAAATATATCATTTCTTATATCTCTAGTTACTCCTGTTGATATTTTTGCAGAACAATAACCCAATAATACACTACCTACAACTCCTATAATAGAAATAACAACTATTACTATTCCCATTTGTTTTATGTAAGTTGTGTTTTGATTTGCAATACCATTATCAATTATTTTAGCTATTATTGTTGGTATACCTAATTCAACTAATGCAAAACTAAATATAGCCAGTATATTTAATGCTATTAATAACTTATAATTTTTTAAATAATTTAAAATTAATTTCATATTCTACTCCTTTCTTAATTTTTGAGACAGTGTAATTATTATGCAGTAATACTTGCTTTTATAAAAAAAGGAGAAAAGAGTTAGTGCACTCTCTTCTCCAGCATATTCTTTTTAATACACCCTCCGATAAGTCGCTTATATGTTACCATATTTGACAAGTAATGTCAATTCATATATAATTTAAGTTTTTAAATACTTTATTTTATAAAATGATAACAAGCCAGCACATACTTTATACTTGTTTTTTACTATATTCTAATTTTACAAGTTGTTCTAAATTACTAACTTTTTTAAGATTTAAGTTTGTTCTTTGTATTCCAGTTTTAAATAATGGAATTCCTCTACCTAATATTGTTGGCAATACATATACAAAATAATCATCAATTAGATTATCTTTTATAAATAATTCTACTATTTCACTTCCTCCTATTATCCAGATATCTTTTCCTTCTTTTTCTGCTCTAATTTGTTCAATTAGTTTTTTAGGTTCCAAATTTGTATACTTTACATTTTCAGTAACTCCACTAGTAGTCTTTGAATACACATAACATTCTTTCCCTTCATAAAACCATTCATTTGGGCTTAGTTCATTTATTATTTGTGTATATGTTGAATTTCCCATAATAACTGTACCAATTGTATCGTAAAAAGTATTATAGTCTTCTTGTTGAGAATCTGAAGCTACTTCATCTAAAAAAGCTACTCTACCATCTTCTTCTGCTATATAACCATCTAAACTCATTGCAATATAAAGTACTACTTTTCTCATATTTATTACCTCCAAAATTTATAATATAAGTTTTTTATGCTAAAATAAAATTTTCACTCACTTAAAATACCCTATTAAATAAAACTCAAACAGTTTTAAGTAAAACCACAAAAATAAAACATTATTATATCTACGGTTTAATAATTACATAATTTTACAGATAATAAATATATTGAAAATTCTAATTAATCTAAATAAATATTGCTCTAAATTCATACTGGTTCTATAATATAATTAGAAGATATTTATATTATAGAACTAATCTTATCATAATATTTATTAATATCATGAAATCAAGACCTGTGATTGATTTTACTTTTATTGAAAGGTGGTAAACAACATGAAAATTTCAAAAATTGCTACACCAAGCTTTTTACTAGATTTAGACCAGTTAGAAGAAAATATAAATACAATACAACAAATTTGTACAAAGAACAACAAACAGCTCTGGCCTATGCTTAAAACGCATAAAAGCACATATATTGCAAAACTTCAAAAAGATGCAGGTGCTGCTGGATTTCTTGTTGGAACTCTTGATGAAGCTGAAGCTTTGATAAATGCTGGCTTTAAAGATATTATGTTGGCTTACCCTTACATGGGAGATGCAAATATAAACAGGGTAGTAACTATGGCTTCAAAAATAAATTTAATATGTGCTACAGATAATATAGAATGTGCAAAAGCTTACAGTAAGGCTTTTTCTCTAGCTAAAATTGAATGTAAACTACTTCTTATTGTAGATTGCGGATTACACCGTTTTGGTGTTGAACCAGAAAAAGTAGTCGAACTTGCTACTGAAATTTCAAAACTAGAAAGTATAAAGATTGTTGGAATAAGCTCACATCCAGGTCAAGTATATGGTTGTAGTTCTCCAGAAGGTGTGCCAGATGTTTGTATTCAAGAAGATTCTACTATGGAGAAAGCATCTAAATTATTAACTGATAATGGCTTTAATATAGATATTGTAGCTTCTGGAAGCACTCCAACAGTTGAAACTGAGGCTGCTTCTAAAACTATCACTGCTGTAAGACCTGGAAACTATGTATATTATGATGCTATACAAATAGGTCTAGGGTGTGCTACTGAAAAGATGTGTGCTCTTACTGTTGTATGTACTGTAATCTCAAAAAATAGTAATGGCTATTATTTAGTTGATTGCGGAAGTAAATGTCTTGGATTAGATAAAGGTGCACATGGAAATAGTAGTATTGTTGGATATGGTAGAGTTTGTGAGCATCCAGAACTTACTATTGATTCACTTTCAGAAGAAGTTGGTAAAATTAAAGTGAATGGAGAAACTGATATAAAAATAGGTGATAGAATAAGAATTATACCTAACCACTCTTGTTCTACTGCAAACTTAACAAGTAATTTACTAGGCTTTAGAGGAGATACAATAGAAAAAGTCATTGAAGTAGATATACGTGAGAATTCAAAACATATTGTACTTTAAAAATAAAGCCCTAATAAATTTATATTGATATTAACAAAAAAATATATTTAGTTTATTGTTGATTTAAAGGTATTAAAACAAAACATAGAAAGTTTAAAAACATAAAAACTCTAAAAAACATAGAAAATCTAAAAGAAGTTTACCACTATACTAGTAAACTTCTTTTTTAATTAACATATCTTTTTTTTAATTAGTGCATCATCACGATATTATTATGTTAGTTTTATTTAATTTTTACATTACTCCCATAAAAGTAAGTAAGACTCTAACTATTAACATTCCTACAACTGCATCAAATATAGGAACTGCTAATAGTAACATTCTATACTTAGTACTAGTATTAGCTACAAGGACTATTCTAGCATAATGACCAACTAGAGTACCCATTAGCATACATGGCATAATCAAGATAGTTGCTTGTGATGCTGTAATTATACCTTGTGCAAATAAATTTGCGGCTGTAGCTGCTCCTGCTGCCTTAGCAAAGAAAGCCGATATTAAAACTACGACTGATTCTCCAGGTAGTCCAAAAATCCCCATTACTGGACCAAAAACATTTCCTAAAATATCAACTAGACCCGTTAATTGTAGAAATTGTACTATTACATACCCCATTATCATGGCTGGCAATATTTGTTCAATACCTATGTAAAAACCTTTTTTTGCGCCTCCCATAAATGTCTCAACAGCCGTTTTTTTTGGTTTACTATTTACAATTGTGCTTCCAGTATTTTGTTGACTCATATTACGCAGCCTCCTTATTTTTATTCTTTTTATTTTTTATATTTATAATTAGTCTAACTAGATTTGCTCCAAGTACCTTACAGAATATTTCTATAAGTATTATTGGACCTAATGCCAATAATGCTATTGGTAAAAGCGGAGCTTGAGTGTTTATTGTATTTAATATAACTGCTGAACCAGCATATTGATAAGCTACAAATATAGTTCTTTCATCATCTGTTATTTCTCCATTTTCACATAATTCTTTTGTCATTATTGAAGCTACATCTGAACTAGTAAATGAAGATACAAATGCTATACCAGCTATTCCAGGTATCCCAAGTAAAGG
The DNA here is from genome assembly GCF_020657755.1 of Clostridioides sp. ZZV15-6388. NCBI lineage: Bacteria > Bacillati > Bacillota > Clostridia > Peptostreptococcales > Peptostreptococcaceae > Clostridioides > Clostridioides sp. ZZV15-6388. Next base: position 142,824 of record NZ_JAGWCU010000002.1, read on the forward strand.
TTTAAGCAATGGATTAAATATTTTTGATGCAGCTTTCATCCCTCCCATAGATTCAACTACATCAATAAGCCCTACAGCAAAACACACAGTTGGTATTAAAGTAAGTGCAAATAAAAAACCATCCTTTGCACCAGTTCCACCTTTTCCCATAAAGTCTACACCATCTGATATAGTACCAAATGAGCCAGTTAAATTAGCAAAGTCTAAAGCTTTTAGAAATCCTTGACTATCTTTAAAAATACCAGAAAATAGTATTATCAATACAAATAAAGACATATATCCTTTCCATGTTACCTTATTCTCTCCAGCTGTTGTATCCATATAAAATCCCCCTTTTATATATCAAGTTTATCTAAATTTAAAACAATTGTAGAAATCAATTTTACCCTTTCAAACATAGAATCTACTAATGCGTATTCTCTTGATGTATGATTCCATTCTCCCTTTACTCCAAAAGAACATATCGTAGGAACGTTTGCAATAGTTAAATAACTAGCATCTGAACTTCCTCCAAGTCTCTTAGCATTTATTTCACCAAACCCATTTTCTTTTGATACTGTATTTACAAATTTATGAAACTTCATAACATCATCTGTAGTTTCAAATGGCATCATCTCACTTACAAAGTCAACATGTGTAGAAGTTCCTTCTATGTAAGTATCTTCACATATTTCTTGAATTCTTTTTTTAACGTTTTCCATTTCTTCTACTTTTTCAAATCTAAGGTCTACTTCTATACTACAATCTTCTGGAATAGAATTTGATACTCTTCCTCCTTTAATTATACTTACACTTGCTGTAGTTCCAACTTCAAGATTAGTCAATTTTTGTATTTGTAATATCTTATTAGCCATTTCTTCTATTGCATTTCTTCCACCTTCAAAATCATTTCCTGCATGTGTTTCTACACCTTTTACATGTATATTACACCCGATTCTTCCTTTTCTACCTACACATAAGCTATTATCTACCAAACCAGTTTCCATATTAAATGCACATAGACCACCTTTTGCTTCTTTTAATATAATGTCTCCTCCGTTTGAATCCTTATGTCCTATCTCCTCATCTCCTGAAAAGACTATTTTTATTGGTCTATCTTTGTATCCTATCTTATTTAAAGCTTTGATAACGTATAAAGAAATTACTATTCCACCTTTCATATCTAACACACCTGGACCATATGCTTTTCCTTCCATTATTTTAAATGGATTTTCTCCAAATGTACCTATTTCAAAGACAGTATCCATATGCCCTGAAAAAATTATTTGTTTCTTATTTCTCTTAGAACCAAGTGTACCTACTAATGTACTGCCATTATTTCCAACATCTATTAAATCACAATCTAATCCTTCTTTTTCAAACTCACATTTTAATCTCTCAGCTACTTTATTTACACTCTCTTTACAGTTTGTATAGCTTTCAATATTAACAATCTCTTTCCACAATGAAATTATTTCTTCTCTATTCTCGTCAACAAATTTAGAAATTTCATTTAAATATGTACTCATAATAATCTCCTTTATTTTTGAATAAAATATATTTTTTCCTAAAAGCTAAGTTTATACTTTAGGAAATTTTAAAAGACTAGTCCTTAATTACAAAATAACACAATTATTTTCATCAGTCAACATTTTTTCAGTATATTTTTTATTTTCTGATTTTTCTTTTAATTATTACTTTGTAAAATAAATTGACGCTTTTTATCTACTATTATAAAATGAGGTTATAAATTGATAATTAGTTACAATACTTTCGAAATTTTAAAGGAGGTTTTATGAAATATAAGATTGGCTTTTTAACAACATCTTATTTTATGGCAGATAACTTTAAACAAGCTCTCGAAGAATTAAAAGATATTTGCGAAATTACATACATTGAACTAAAAGGCGAAAACCCTTTCAGTAATTTGCCAAATATATATAATGAACAAGTAGATAATTTTGATGGATTTGTTTGTAGTGGTATAATTCCATATAGTGAAATTATAATAAATATAGAGGATATAAAAGTCCCATTAAGTTTCTTAAAGCTTGATGAAAGAGATTTTTATAAATACTTATTTAAACTATTAAATAGTAAAAGAGAGATTGATTTTACAAAATCATTTATGGATTTTTTAAGAGAAGATAATAACTATTATGACATCTATTCATTGATAGATTCTAAAAACTGTCCATATACAATTAAAGATTTCAATATTCCTCAACCTGTATATGACTTTAAAAAATTAAATGATAAATTATTGGAGATACACTTAGATTTATTAAAAGATAATAAGATTAACCTTTCTATTACTAGAAATTATATAATTAATTGTGAATTAAATAGACTTGGATATGACTGTATTTACATGGTGCCATCTACTGAATCAATCTTAAACACATTTAAATCTGTAATAAACGAAATAACATTAAAAAAATTAGATAAAAATAAATCTGCAACTTGTATAGTCACAATAAATAGCTCAGAGTATATAAATGATGACCTAATATTTAAAAATGATGAGATACAAAATCAAATATACAACACTATCTTAAATTCTTTATCAACAAATGGATTCTATGGAGTTCAAGTCAAAAAAAATGACATGAAAATAGAAATACATACTACTAAAGAAATGCTAAATAATATGACTAAGGACTATACAGAATTTTTTATTTCAGAAGACTTAAAAGAAATTAAGTATAGCTTAAATATTGGTTGGGGAATTGGCAACACAAATATTCATGCAGAGCAGAACGCTCGTCAGGCAAATAGTAAATCAGCTTCTCTAGGTGGAAATTGCACATTTATAGTAAATGACACTAATAATATAATAGGACCTTTATATTCAAATAAAAATTCTAATGACCTTGAAGAAAGTTCAATAGCCAATAAAGTTGCTTCTTTCATTCCTTTATCTAATGTAAATGTATCTAAAATTATGAGTATGATTAATGATAGAAATTCAAATAATGTATCAGCGGAAATATTATCAGACTATATGAATATAACTCTTAGGAGTGCAAATAGAATCTTAAGTATCTTATATAAGGCTGGTATTGCAACTATTGTAAACACAAAGCTGGATAATCAAAGAGGTAGACCAAAGAAAATATACAAAGTTGATTTCTTATCTTTTTTAGATAATATGTAGAGATTGAAGTCTAAATTATTAGCTTTTTTAATAAAAATAACATTTTTCCACTAATTCTCAATAAGCAAAGTTTTTAAATCTGAATATGCAAAATGCCAGAATCCTCATAAACACTATGTTTTTATCAATTCTGGCATTCTTTTTTATTCCGCTATCAGAATTTAAACCAATGATGCTAAAGTAAGCTTTTGCTTTTGCCTTACTTCATCAGCATGAAAAATGTATCTCGAACGTACCTAAAATTCTTTATAGAAAGTAAGTTCATTCCTTACTCATTTTTTGAGAGTTGTTTGTTTTTTTGGTATATTTTATTCCATCCTATTAGTAATAAAATAATAAATACACAGGTATCTATAAAAAGAATAACTGTAACGTTCTTGACAATATTGTAGACAAAAAATATTGAGAATACTTCTACGGATAAAGCTACAAAACATAAAAAGTTCGTCAAATAATCTGCAATAGTGTCACTATAGAAAGCTCGTATTTGTAACCATCTACATATAAATGGGCGTAAAATAAATCTCAACACAACACAAATAATTGGATAGGCATAAATAAATTTTTTATCTACACTGTTGGCTACACCATTATTCCATTGCACAGGAATTTGAGCTGACAGTTTTGGAAATGCTATGATTGCAATTAGCAAACAAGCAATGGTAATAATTCTCCATGTAACATTTCCTCCCCATATATATAAGAAACTTACAGAGTCCAGTTTTTTCTTCAACTTCCTTAATTGTCATTTTTAAACACCACCTTTCGATTTATTGAATTACCTAATATCTTTCTTTTTTATTACTCTAAGTCTTCTTTAATGTTTTATTTCATTATTTGATTCGCCAATATTCCATTATCAATAATACCACACTTTGTAACAATCGCCTCCTTGTGTGCATCTAAAACTTCTTGATTATTATATAAAATACAGTATAAACATGGTTTACAGTCAAGTATTTTTATCATTTTTTTGATTCTATTAAAAAAAGCATCGCAAATAAATGCCATGCCTTTCTATTAATTTAGTCTTTTCATGTCTTTCTCAGTCCAAAAGTCAAATTAGCCTGTCTTATAGTAAAATTGATAAAAGATATAACAGGTGATATAAGATTTTCTATCATATTAAATAATTAATTGCCCACTTCTCACAATCCCAAATTTTATTAACTATATCATTATAAAATTCTGGCTCATGGCATACTAAAATTATACTGCCTTCATATGATATTAAAGCTTTTTTTAGTTCTTCCTTTGCTTCAGAATCTAAGTGGTTTGTTGGCTCATCTAGTATTAATATATTACTAGGATTATTTATAAGTTTACATAACCTTACTTTAGCTTGTTCTCCACCACTTAATATAGAAAGCTTACTTTCTATATGTTGATTAGTCAACCCACATCTTGATAGCATTTTTCTTATTTCATATCTTGTGTATGTTGGAAATTCATACCACACCTCATCAATAAGTTTTTTATCACTTATTTCTTTAACTTCCTGTTCAAAATATCCAACATTTTGTTCTTCTCCTACTTCAATACTTCCACTTATTGGTTTATTTATTCCAATCAAGCTTTTTAATAAGGTTGATTTTCCTATACCATTTGCACCTATTAAAGCTATCTTTTCTCCTCTTTCCATAATTAAATTTATAGGTTTACTTAGTGCTGTTTCATATCCTATAACTAATTTCTTAGCTTCAAATATCATCTTCCCAGATTTTTTGGATATTTTAAAGTCAAAGTGAGGTCTTACTTTTTCTGTTGATATACTTATTCTTTCTATTTTATCTAATTTTTTCTGTCTTGATTTTGCCATCTTACTGGTTGATGCTCTAACTTTATTTTTTGCAATATATTCTTCTAACTTTGATATTTCTCCAATCTGTTTTTCTTGAGCTATTCTTAAATTTCTCTTGTTTTCTTCATACATCTTTTGGAAATTTTCATAATTGCCAATATATCTTGTCAATGTCATATTTTCAAGATGACACACCACATTTACAACACTATTCAAAAACTCCAAATCATGTGATATCAATATGAATGCATTTTCATAATTTTGAAGATATTTTCTTAACCATTCTATATGTTCTTCATCCAAATAGTTTGTAGGTTCATCTAAAAGCAATACATCTGGTTCATCTAACAATAGTTTACCTAATAGTACCTTTGTCCTTTGACCTCCGCTCAATTCTGAAACATCTCTATCAAGTCCAATATGTCTAAACCCAAGACCTAAGGCAATTGAATCTATCTTTGAATCAATATTATAAAATTCATTGTTATTTAAAAAGTCTTGTATATTTGCAACTTTTTCAAGAGACTTATTTATCTCATGTTCATTCATTTCTCCCATTTTACTGTATATACTATCCATTTCACTTTCCATATCAAAAAGTTCCTTAAAAGATTCTCTTAAAATATCTTTTATTGTATTACCTTTTTCTAGTTTAGTATGTTGATCCATATATCCAACTCTTACTTTGCTACTCCATTGTATATCACCACTATCTGGAATCAGTTGACTTGTTATTATATTCATAAATGTAGACTTTCCCTCGCCATTTTTTCCAACAAGACCTACATGTTCCCCTCTTAACAGTCTAAAAGATATGTCTTTAAATAATGTTCTATCCCCAAATCCATAACTTATATTATTTACATTTAAAATACTCATTGTTCTATTCCTCTTCTTAAAATTTAGAAATTCCTCAATGAAATCATATCATTTAAATAGAGTATACCTCAAGTTCATAAACAAATCTGTATTAATTTTGTACGAAAAAAGAGACTTTGTTAAAAAGCCTCTTCTTAATCTTTTGTTATATAAATCTATCTTTAGAACATTAATATTCTATTTTCAATCACTTTTTTCTTCTCTTATTATTCGTCTTATACTATGCTCTGTTAAATAATAGTCCTTTGTAAGTTCTTTAACAGAAATACCTTTATTATACTTATCAAATATTTCTTTATTTCTTTTTTTCAAGATATTTCTTGAACCACTATTTTCACCCCAAGCTTTTTTATTTTCAGACTTTCGTGGTATATATAAATAACTACCATCTGTATATTCTTGAATTAATTCAAGTATCTCTTCTGGCAATATATTTTGTGCTTTTTCATACTTCATAGTACTCTGCTCCCATCTACATTTTAAATTGTAAATAAAAGCAAAGACTGCACAAAAACAATTTAGCCTAAATATTATCTTGATTTATTAGGCTCTAAACAAAGTTTTATTGCAATTGCATTTTGCAGTCTTTGCTTAGAGCCAACTGAAATTATAATATCGTTACTCTCTTTCATATTACAAACTCCCTTTCTATCTAATTTAAACTATTACATATTACTAGCTTTAGCTATTATATCTTTTGAAAATCTAACAGCTTCAGATATCTCTTGCTCATCTGGATGACTTTGAGACTCTTCATGACCTTTTAATTGCTCACGAATATGTTCATTTTCAGGATGAAGTTTTATCATTTCTTCATATTTCACCTTTAAACCTTCTGCAATCTTTCCTTGGCATATAAATGACCCAACTATTTCATTATCCTTTGAAAAGACATCTTTCACTTTGTCCATGATGTTAATTCCATAATTTCCCTTTGTACTTGCTCCCATTGTTCCAAATAAAGCTAGCTTTTTGTTATGAATATTTTCAAAGACTAGTTTTGAATTTTTATCACAAATTCCTTTATCCACCCAATATCCTAAGAATATTATATCATATTTTTCATAGTCAACATTATTATCAATTACTTCACTGATATTTTTAATTTCTTTTTCGCCTTGAATTGCATCATATATAGATTGAGCAATTTTTTTAGTATTTCCAGTTAAACTTGAATATAAAATTAAACTTTTCATGATATATCCTCCTATATATTAAGTATTTATCTAAAATTTCTTAATACCATTAAATTTTTAATCACTATAAGATTTTATTAATCTAATATACAACCAAATTGAGAATGTGTCTGCAATGCATCTGCACATTTTTTATTGCAGTAGCAACACTTCTTAATATCATCTACTCTTCCTTCTCTTACTTTCTGCAACCAATCACTGTCTGCCAATAGTTGTCTCGACATAGCAACCATATCTACTCTGTTATTTGATATAACATTTTCTATGAAGTCTGGACTAGATAGCTTACCAACACCACAAACTGGAAGGGTTGTGTGTGTTTTAACTTCATCAGCTAAATACAAAAAGCATCCTTCATCTTTAAAATAAGGATGATTATTGACTGGTATGGTGTCTTCTAGTTTGGAATGATTTGCTAATGTTACATGAAAGCTATTTACACCAAGTGATTCAAATTTTTTTACAAAATGCTCTACTTCAGAAAATAAAACTCCTGCATTACCATAATGAGGATTTTCTTGTCTAACTGCAAGCTTATAATCTATTGGAATATCCTTCATGTCATTACGAATACTACTAATTATTTCACTTGCAAATCTACTTCTATTATCATAGCTTCCACCATATTCATCAGTTCTATTATTGTATATACTGGATGAAAAGCTTCCTATAAGTCTATCTCCATGAATTTGAATCATATCAAATCCTGCTTTTTTTGCATTTAATGTTGTTACCCTAAACATCTCTATAATATTTTTTATTTCCTCTTTTGGCATATTTGTTACATAATCATTTACTCCATCATCCATAATTTTTTTTATTTCATCATGTGAAGTAATTCCCAATTTCATGGTATTTCTGATTAAATTCATGTCATAATCTGAACAAAATATTTGTGCTGAAACTTTCGCCCCTGAATCATGTATTGCATCTACAATTTTTTTGTACTCTCTAATTCCATCTTCATTTGATAAGCTTAGAGCCATTTTATGAAAACTAGGTCTAACAGATACATCTCCTATCGTAATCAAAGCTACACCTGATTTAGCAATTTTACAAAACTTGTCAATTCGTTCTTCCAAATTAAGACCCATACTTGTAGGTGCAAAAGATACTCTATTTTTTAATTCTAAATTTCCAATTTTAATTGACTTTAATAAGTTGCAATACATCCTATTCTTCCTCCACTGTTGCCTTTATATCTTTTACTGTATGTAATTTTTTTACTAGGTCTTTGTATTCTTCATCCAAAAACTCTTTTTTTATATTACTATCCCACTTTGAAAATATGTTTTTTATATCTCCTAGTACTTCTTCACCCTTATCTGTTACTCTCAATTGAAAAGCTCTACTATCATTAGGATTTTGAATCTTTTCTATGTAACCATCTTGTTCTAATCTAGATATAGTTCTTGTAGTATGAGCTTTATCCACCTCGAATTCTGTAGAGACATCATTCAAAGAACAATTCCTATTCTTGTTGATATAAATTAAATAAAAATATAAACCATTCGTAAGCTTATATGGCTTTAGACATTTTTCACAATAAAGTTTAAAGTTCCTTTGAAGATAACAAATAATATACGACAAACTCTCATGCTGTAACTTTTTAAAATCCATTTTTAATTTCCCCTCTATAATTCTAATACAATATATTTGACTATATCAACTATATTATATTAAATCCTTGATACAGTCAAGAATATTTTGCCTTATAACTGTATAATTTTATACTCCCTTATAAAATTATCATAAAATATAATTGTGGTTTAGTTAGAATTTGTAATTTTTTATATACATCATACATAAATATATTTTATATAAAAATTTATATTTTCAAACAAGAAATTTTTCGAAAATTGTCTAAATTCAGTAAAAATATGGTAATATATACATAAGCAATATAAATCTATAAAAGGGAGTGTTACATATGATATCTAATAAAATGCAAACTTTAGTTGCAAACAGCTCTGTTATAAGAGCCATGTTTGAAGAGGGAAAAAAACTCTCCGATATGTACGGAGAAGAAAATGTTTTTGATTTTAGTATAGGAAATCCAAGTGTTGAGCCTCCAGAAACTATTAAAGCAGTTATAAGTGATATTTTAAATGAAGAATCTCCAAATCTAGTTCATGGATATATGAACAACTCAGGATACGAAGATGTAAGAGATGCTATTGCCAAGCACATAAATAAGAAAAATGGATTAAACCTTACAAGAGATAACTTAATTATGACTTGTGGTGCTGCTGGTGGTCTAAATATTATTTTAAAAACTCTTTTAAATCCTGATGATGAAGTTATTGCTTTTGCACCATATTTTGGTGAGTATAAAAATTATACAGAAAACTATGATGGAAAGTTAATAGAAGTCCCTACAAATATAGAAACTTTTGAACCAGATTTAGATGCTCTAAAAAATGCTATTACCCCAAAGACAAGAGCTCTAATAATAAACACTCCAAACAATCCTACTGGTGTTATTTATTCTGAAGAATTGCTAAAAAATCTTGGAGAGTTACTAGACACAAAACAAAAAGAATTTAATACAAATATATATTTAATTTCTGATGAACCATATAGAGAAATAATTTATGATGGTGCTAAAGTTCCTTGTATATTAAAATACTATAAAAATTCATTTATAGGATACTCTTATAGTAAATCATTGTCTCTACCTGGTGAACGTATAGGATATATTGTGGCTAATGGCGAAATGGATGATTTTGATGATGTTATGTCTTCATTAAATGTTGCAAATAGAATACTTGGATTTGTAAATGCTCCTTCTCTTTTTCAAAGAGTTATTGCAAGAAGCTTAGATGCAGAAGTTGATGTAAATATTTACAAGAAGAACTTTGACCTTTTATATAATAGCTTAATAGAAATGGGATTTTCTTGTGTTAAACCTAGTGGTACATTCTATTTATTCCCAAAAGCTCCAATTGAAGATGATAAAAAATTCTGTGCTGATGCTAAACAATTTAATTTACTATTAGTTCCAGGCTCTTCTTTTGGTTGCCCAGGACACTTTAGAGTATCATATTGTGTATCTTATGATAAGGTTAAGAGTTCCCTACCAGCATTTGAAAAATTAGCTAAATTGTACAATTTAAAATAATTAAATAAATATAATTACAAATAATTAGCTACCTTAGTGTAGAATTTTATATTCTATATTAAGGTAGCTTATAATTTTATATCTTATGTTTATATACCATTTTATACCAATGTACTTGAATATTGTAGTTTATAGTACTAATATAAATTACAAGGAGGTGTTTGATTTGAAAAAAGGTTATGTTTATATAATACTAACTACCCTATTTTTTAGTTCAATGGAAATTAGTCTAAAAACAGTTACAAATGACTTTAATCCCTTACAAATAACTTTATCAAGATTTTTTGTTGGTGGCTTAGTCTTACTACCTTTTGCTATAAAAAGATTAAAATCCCTTAGTATTTCTATTACAAAATCAGATTTAAAATACTTTGCTTTTCTAGGCTTTATGTGTGTTGTAGTAAGTATGTCATTGTACCAGTTAGCTGTACTAAACACAAAAGCATCTGTAGTTGCTGTTTTATTTAGTTGTAATCCAGTATTTGTAATGCTTCTAGCTTATTTAATTCTAAAGGAAAAAATCTATAGGCATAATATAATTTCACTTATATTAGAAGTACTTGGAATTATAGTTATTATAAATCCACTGCATACAAGATTAACTTTTAGTGGTATATTCTTAACACTATCTTCTGCCATTATTTTTTCAATGTACACTGTTTTTGGTAAAAGAAAAACCTTAAAATTTGGTGGAATAGTTGTGACTTGTTTCAGTTTTATATTAGGTAGTTTAGAAATGCTTGTATTAGTTCTATTTACTAAGATTAATTTTATATCAAATATGTTAAATAAAAATGGGCTCCATGTATTTGCAAATATACCTATTTTTAGTGGTTATACCTTACACAACATACCTACTATGATTTACGTATTTGTATTTGTTACAGGTGTTGGTTATGCACTTTATTTTATGGCAATGGAAGCTACATCTACTAGCCTTACATCTTTAGTATTTTTCTTTAAGCCTGTAATATCTCCAATACTGGCATTACTAATTCTTAAAGAATTTATTCCTATTAATATGATTATAGGAATTCTATTGATAGTGATTGGTTCAATAGTTTCTATTATACCTACAATAATGGCTCAAGCTCATAATAAACATATTGAGTCATTATATAAAAGTCAGCAATAAATCATCACATAAAAAATATACATAAGATTAAATTGATTAGTTTTACACACAATATAAAAGGTTGTGTCTCAAAATGAACTTTTTAGTTCATGAGGCACTCTTTTTGTATGAAATCAAATATATTTTTATCATTTCAACAATGAAAAAGAGGCTTATCTCTATTTTGAGACAGCCCCTTAATGTTTTTATATAAATTTTTTATTTTGCTAAGTTTTGTAAAAAGCTATAAGTTTGTGGACAAGCTGCTTTTAATTTACTATTTGTGTCTTGATTCAAGTAGTAATATGCGAATGCTTCAGCAAAGAATTCTTCTGGATATACACCTAAATAATTTACATTTCCTAAAGAACGTCCTTCTTTAGCAAATATTTGTTTAAATTGTGCTGATTTAGAAATATCATTCAATGCAAGATGGTCTACTGCATGTGCTGTTTCATGTAATTCTAAGTTTATTGCATCATGACCTTTACCTTTGTTACTAAATCCTATTCTAAGAGCTACTGTACTTCCACCTAAACCAGGAACATCATCCCAAGTTTTACCAGTATTTTCCCATCCCTTAGGAACTACACCTTTTAAATAAGCATATTCTTTTTCATCTGTTAATTTTCCACTCAATAATTTTATTTTTAAGTTATCTTGTTTTAATACATTTAGATATTTTCCATCTATATTTGCAAGTCTATTTATCATAGCATTAGCTTCATTTTTATCGTAATTTCCACTTGGAAGAACCACTATTTGACTAAGTGTTTCTTTATTGTTTTGTAAAGTTGCACTATCTGCATGTGCACTTACTGGAACTGAACTTATTAAGAATATTGATATTATAGCGATTAATAATTTTTTACTTGTTTTCATATTATTCCCTCCTTTGAGTTAGGCCGGGAGTAATAAATTTCAAAATAAAAAAGATACCCAAGAGTATCTTTGTATATACAAAAAGAAATTTTTACTCTTTTCGGCAACTGGCTGGCATAGTTTACTTAAACTTTAGCCCCTATAGCTTTGCGTGACTAGGTTTCCCTAGTTTTGCCTCATTTAATTTTATATTTATATTATATCTTATATCCTTCTCTTTGTCTATAGTTTTCTGGATTTTTTTCTAAAAAACGATTATTTTTTTACATAATACTCCAAAAAAAAATATCTTCTAACAATATTCTCACTTAAGAATATTGTTTTAGAAGATATTTTTTAATATTACTTATATTTTTATAATGTTAGGGTCTAATTGATGTTTTTCTTTCTTCTCAATATAATAAGTCCTACAATAGCTCCTAACCCCAAAAGTATTTCTACAGTAATTGTAGTACTATCCCCTGTCTTTGGTGGCACTGGTGGATTTACTACAGTATTATCTTTTACTGTATTATTCTTTTCCTGTGGCACTGGTGGGTTTACTACCTCTGGTATTGGAACAATTTGTTTAACAGGCTTTTCTATTGCATCTTCTGATGGTGGTATTGGTGGATTTACCACATTTTCTGATGGTGGTACTGGTGGATTTATTGTTGCTTCCTCTGTATCAGATGGTCTTGATGGTTTACTTGGCTTATCTGTACTTGGTGGCACTGGTGGATTTACTGTTGGTTCATCTGTATCTGGTGGTGCTGGTGGATTTACTGGAATATTTTCTTGTTTTACATTTTCTATATTTCCAATATCCACAATTTTACCAATATTTTTTCTATCAATTTCCACCTTTATTTTATCCTTTAATTTTTCATATCCACTTGGAGCCATGGTCTCCACTAAATAATATATTCCTGGATTTTTGACACTAGATTCAATTATACCATCTTCATTACTAACTAAATCCTTAACTACTACTATTCCAAATGTATTTTCCAAATTAAACTTTGCACCTTCAAGAGCACTTTTATCTGAATTGTCTACCTTTTTAGCTTCAAAAGCATACCCTTGTTTAGTAGTTTCTACTCCAGGAGGACTTGAACCATTAATCTGAGCTACATTTTGTATAGTCTCTCCTACTTTTACATCTGTAAAATCTGCATCAAATGTAACCCAACCTTGTACAGGTTCACCTTCTTTTATCTGCTTAAATTCATATTTATTTACTAATCTTATAGTATTTTTCCCATCTCCAGCTTCTTTTTTAAGTTCAAGATTATCAGAGTATTTTATATTAGATATTTTTAATGCTGGATTTACTTCATCTAAAATATTTACTTGCCCTGCATCATAAACACCATAAGTTGACATGTTTATTTTATACTTAACTATTTGGTTATCATTGCCATCTAATACCTTTTTATCAACCTCTTTTTTGGCACTTATTAATCCAGAGTTCTTCTTAAAACTTATCTCGTCTCTTTTATCTACTTGACTATTATTTGCATCAAGAACAGCTCTATTTGTATAACTATCTTCAATACTAATAACTTTTAATGTATATGCTATAAAAAACTTTGATTCAACTTCTTCTTCACTAAGATTAATTGTAAATCCAGTTATAACTTTTTCTACTTGCCCACTTTCATTTCTTTTTTCTTCTGTTTTATATGAAATATTATTTGCAATTTTTTCTTTACTCCAAGGAGTCCAGCCACCATTCATTGGAACTTCTACAACTCTAAAATCATGCCCAGCTTCTCCAGCAGTAGTTAATCTCATACCTTCTGGTATATTGTCTGTTATAACCACATTACTTATTGGTGATTTGTCACCATTTATTGAAATTTGATAGTTGATTACTTGACCTACTTGAGTAATATTTGTTGCTCCTGAATGTCCCTTAGTCAAAAGATAATCATTTCCCCTATCAAATACACTTACAGTAGCATCATCTTCTTGCAATTTCTTACCAGCAGATTCTAATCTAGCTATATTCTTATATTTATTACCATGTTTCGCATTTTCATCACTAATTCTAGCCTTATACTTAACAGTATACGCTTTATCTATATCTCCAAAATTAACTGAAATAGAATTTTCACCTTGTTCAATATTAAAATCACTTACTTCTTTTCCATTGCTTGCCACTACACTTACAGAATCTTTTATTAATGTCATTCCTTCAGGAAGCTCATCATATAAAGTAATGTCTTTTAATTCTTCCTCTTTTTCATTTACTTGTATACTATAATTTACATCTTTATTTTTAACTGGCATAAATACAGTAGTTGACTCTCTTCCTTCAACAAGCTTTTTAAGTGTTCCTTTAGCTTCTTCAATGTCTTCTTTATCGCTAGGCTTTATTTCTATATCTACATCTCCACTTCCACTTTCTATCTTTCCAGTAGTTTCAATATGAATTTTTGCACTTGTCTCTTCATCAACTTTATTCACATATGCTTCTAATCCAATTTTTCCTTGCATTACACTTTGACCATTGGGTAATTCTCTAAATGTAAGTGTATACTCTCCATTACTATCTGTTTTATCAAAACATTCACTTGTATAATCTAAATTAACTTTGTTAAACACATCTGGAACCTTAAAAGTTATTGAGTCACCTGCTTGTATCCCTTTTGATGTTGGAGTATAAGTTAATTTAAATGTAATTTTTTTCATTGACTCTGTTTCTATTGTATTATTATTAATTTTTACAACAAATCCATACTCTTCATTAAGTTCTTCTTCTAAAGTTTTAAGTAAATTTTCATCCTCTATTGGAGTTTGCTGTGGCTTCTTATTTTCTTCTTGTTTATCTCCTTCTGGAGTCTGTTCTGGTTTTTTATCTTCTTCTTGTTTATCTCCTTCTGGAGTTTGTTCTGGCTTTTTATTTTCTTCTTGTTTATCTCCTTCTGGAGTCTGTTCTGGTTTTTTATCTTCTTCTTGTTTGTCTCCTTCTGGAGCTTGTTCTGGATTCTTATTTTCTTCTTGTTTATCTCCTTCTGGAGTCTGTTCTGGTTTCTTATTTTCTTCTTGTTTGTCTCCTCCTGGAGTCTGTTCTGGCTTCTTATTTTCTTCTTGTTTTCCATCTCCAGTTGGTGAATTATTTGAATTACTTTGGATAGACCCACTTCCTTCTAATTCTGACGCATAAGATACAGCTGGATATATTGTAGTAACTATCATACTTAAAATCATAATTAAACTGATTAATAATGCCTTCTTATTTCCTTTCCTCATATAGATTGCTCCCCTCTAATCTATTCGCACTTTTGTAAAGTTCTATAAATACATAATATAATTTAATTTCTTTTATCAAAAAACTATACAAAAAAAGCTATGAAATAAATAAAATTTATATTCATAGCCGGTTGCACCACTGACTCTATATATCCATAAGGTGCCCAGTAATAGGATATACTTCAACGTCTCTATAATTTTTTTATAAAAATAATTAAAAATTATTATATTCAAATTAAATACAGTTATATATCTATTATATTATGTCTATATTTTATTGTCTATATTTTTTACATTTTTTCCCTTTATTTTTTAATCATCATTAAATGAAATCTTTATCTACAACAATAACACAATTATATTCAGGATTCATCTCCTTAACTAGTTTTGTTATATCTTCTTTTAAATCTTCTTCTGACATACCTTTGGAGAATTCAGAAGGATTAACTACTATATCAAAGACTAAATTCTTCTTACTTCCTTTTCCAACTATCCTAAAGTCATGCATAGATTTTATAAGGCTGTTTTTCTTAAGTATTTCTTCAAGTTCTCTTTTTGCTGATATAACCTCTTCATCATCAAGACATATAGGGTCCATATGAATTACCAAATATATATCCAACTTTTCAGATATTTCTCTCTCAGCAGTATCTATAATTTCATGAATTTCCATTATATCGATATTCGACGGAATTTCTGCATGTATAGATGCAATACATCTTCCAACTCCATAATTATGGATTATTAAATCATGTGTACCTATTATATGTTCATAAGATAATAATAATTCTAAAATAGATTTGACCATTTCTTCATCTGGAGCTTCTCCAAGAAGAGGATTTATAGTATCTTTTACAAGAGAAAAGCCTGCATAAAGAATTACTAATGATACTACAATACCTACATATCCATCTATAGGCAAATCAGTAAATCTCGCCAAGATAAAAGATATAACTACACAGCTTGATGTAAATACATCTCCCAAAGCATCTAATGACACTGCTTTTAATGCTGATGAATTAATTTTATTTCCCATAAATTTATTAAAACGGCTCAACCATATTTTAACCATTATAGATGCAATTAAAAGTATAAGTGGCACTAATTCAAACTTTATAGGAACTGGATTTGTTATTCTTTCTATAGACGATTTCACAAATTGAAGTCCAACCAACATAACCATAAATGCTACTATCAATGCTGATAGATATTCTATTCTACCATGTCCAAAAGGATGTTCTTTGTCAGCTGGTTTACTTGCTAGTTTAAACCCTATCATAGTTATTGCTGAAGATGCCATATCTGAAAGATTATTAAATGCATCTGCCATTATAGCTATACTTGATGTAAGCATACCTATAGAGACCTTTACTATAAATAAAACTAAATTAGATATTATACCTACTATTCCTGCCACATAACCATACTTATTTCTAACAACTTTATCTTGAACATTCTCACTATCTTTGATAAATGTTTTGACTAGGATTTTTGAAAACATGAAACTTACCTCCCTGTCTTTTATTTTGTTAATAAACTCGAAACTTTATATCTTTACTTATGATAACACAATTTAGATATAAAATTCTTTAAACTTGCTCTATATCAGTAAAATATTCTTAAATTTCTTTTCTTATAGTTAATATGAAGTAGTTTTATATATCTGACTAAAATTAATAGGTTTAATAAAATTGGCCCTAGATATTTTATACTTTTATCTAGAACCAATATTATTATTTTATACCAACTATTTTATTTAACATAATTGAACCAGTTTCTGGACTTTCAAATTCAATTGTAACATTTTTTATATTAGATAAATTTATATTTTTAAACTTGTCAAGTGGTATTACTGTATCACTTATTGGAGTATATCTTGACCAAAATTCCATAAACTTCCCTTCTACATATTCATCTTTTATAACTTCTCCTTCAAAATACTTCATAGCAGATACTTTATCATTTTCTACAATGATACTACTTTCTTTTCCCTTAGAATCAACTAAGCTAAGTTTGAAAGAAACTACATTATCTTTATTATTTAATTTACTAGGAGAGTTTAATGCCCATCTAAACTTTAGTGCAGAATAAGCTCCTAAGTTATTATTATTTAAAGGTAGTTCTATTTTTCCACTTTCAGATTTCCAATCAACTTGTAACAAGTCTAAATTTTCATTCACTCCAGTATTGATAAATATTTTTGCAGTATCTTTGTTCAGTCTCTCTGATTCAACTAATTCTTTTGTATCAACATTACTTGAATTTATATTTTTAAATGTCTTTTTATTAAATAATTCTACAGATTCACTATATTTAACTTTATTTAAAGTTTGATATCCATACATTTTATAAGGCAATGCTTTTTTATTGAAGATAGGTGATTCACTACTATCAAACCCAAAAATAGATTTCATATAGTCAACTACATAATTAGAGAAAAAATCTCTATGTTCTTCTTCTCCTAATTTCTCAGGATAAGTTCCATTAGTAGTCTGTGGCTTAGAAAACTCTTTTTCTCCTAAAACTGAGTTGTATGCATTATGATTTCCGCCCACTAGATAAGTTAGTCCCAATGGGCTTTTTCTATTTTTATCTAAAGATATATCATAAAAAATATCATCTCCACTATGAACAACATCTCCATCATACTCTGAAACTATTATTGCTGTTGGTATATCAGGAAATTTTTCTATCGGACTATTATATGCTGGTGTAAGTGATATAATTCCTTTTATCCCTTTAAATCCTTTTTGCATTTGGTCTTCTGCTATTTTAATTACCCCTGAACCTGCTACAGAGTGTCCTATAAGACCAATATTATTTAAATCAACTTTATCTTTAAGATATAATCCAAATCCATTTTTCTTACCTTCGTTTACGTCTTTAAAAGTTTGTATATATGTTTGAGCTAAATGAGTTATTCTTTCATTTTCCACTGGTTCTCCATACTTAAAAGTATAATTCACTGAGGTATCAATAGATACTCCTATGATACCATTTCTTGCTAAATCCTCAGTAAGATATTTAAATCCATCTTCAAAGTCATTTTCTCCGTCTCCATGTTGTCCATGAAAGATTAATACTACAGGTGCTTTTTCTTTTATATTTTCAGGTACTGATATTATTCCTTCCATATTAAATGGTATAGATTTACCTCTTATAACCATTTCTGATGTTCCTAAATTAAATTTATTAGTCTCAACCTTATTATTACTATTTTTTGTGGAGTTTATTTTATATGATATTTTTTCATTCGACACTACATCTGAATTAGATTTATTTGTACAACCCACAAGAAAAGCACTTACCACTATTATGGATAAAATTATACTGACCCACTTTTTAAACTTCATAAATATTTTCCTTTCTATATATCCCTTTAGATACAATTTTAAAATTTTTATTAATTGTATTTATTACTTAACATTCACTTCTTAATCTTTCTGTTATTATAATCTATATCCACTTCTTACTCATATAAATATAAAATAATATCATAAACAAATTCTCTATTATATTTTTCATAATACTAGTTATTTATATACATCTTAATTGACAACTTTTATTTATTAAGTAGCACAGAAATATATTATTTCTAAGCAAACCAACACATTTATAGCATATTTTTATATTAATTTATATCTAAGTAAAATAAAGAATTCTTTATTAACAACATTTCTAAATAAATAAAAAATACTCTATTTTCTACATATCAAAATTAATTCACATAACTTTTGCTTAAATATCTACTTAAAGCATAAAAAAAATGACTTTTATATATCCTCATGGTAGAATAAAACAAATAAGTCAATAAATTAAAAATTGGAGAAAAATTATGCTAGGAATATATTTCAGTGGAACAGGTAATTCAAAATATTGTATAGAAAAATTTTTGCAGGAATATGATATGACATCAAAAGCATTTTCTATTGAAGATAAGCAATTATTACATCAAATTAGTTATCATAAAGATATTGTATTTAGCTATCCTACACAATACAGTAACATACCTAAAATATTAAAAGACTTTATAATCAATCATCAAAATTTATGGAAAGACAAGCGAGTTTTTATTATTACAACAATGGGACTATTCAGTGGAGATGGAGCAGGTATCTTAGCTCGTTTGCTTAAAAAATATGGTGCAGTCATTATTGGAGGTTTACATTTAAAAATGCCTGATAGCATTGCTGACGAAAAGGTACTAAAAAAGACTTTAGAAGGCAATAGAAAACTCATAACAAATGCAGAGCAAAAAATAAAGCATGCTGTAAAAAAATTGCAAGACGGAATGCCAACACAAGATGGAATAGGAATTTTTTATCATATAGCAGGTTTATTTGGACAAAGGCTATATTTTATTAATAAAACAAAATACTATTCAGACAAATTAAAAATAAATGCTGACAAATGTATTGGCTGTGGAAAATGTGTAAATCTATGTTGCTTGAAAAATATTGTCTTGAAAAATGGTACTGCTATACCAGGAAATCAGTGTACTATGTGTTATCGCTGTATTAATAATTGCCCAAAACAGGCAATTACCTTATTGGGTAAACGCGTAATTGAACAAAGTAAAATTGAGAAATATCTATAATACAAATTTCATTAGAATTTCATTAAGATGACTAGTTAATTTAATTGATTGAAAAAAGACAGCTGACTATTTATCAACTGTCTTTTAAATTAATACTCAATTATATAAAATCTATGTGATATACTGATTGCTTTTAAAACACCATCCTTAACATACATCAAGATTAGTTTAAATCATTTATTTTTACATTTCCTTTGGGCAAGTATAACGTGCCATTCCCTTGCTATGTTCACCATATTCAATAGCTTCTTTTGGACATCGACATATACAGGCCATGCAATGAGTACAATGATTTCCCCAGTTTGGCTTTCCATCATTAAGATGTATATTTTCAAGTGGACATACATTTTCACATTTCTTACAAGAAACACAAGCATCTGTAACATAAAATTTTTTAGAATGAACAAATATTGGATAAAATATATTATTGACAAAGCCACTACTGAATTTAGCCTTAAATGTTGCTTTAGATTCTGGGAATGCTATATCAGTTCTAATACATTGTATCGTAGATGATATTTTCTGATCAGCTTGTTCAATCGTTACTAAAGCTTCTTCTTTACTTGGGGTACTGAAAAGCGCAATATAGTTTTCTGGCATGATTACAGAAACACATCCCCTGTAATTCATCCCTTTTTCTTCACATAATTTATTCAAATAGGTACCTGCATTTCCAATATCAGCCCCACAGGTCATTACAAAATAAATATTCTTGTTTCCACCCAGTTCTGTTTTCATTAACCATTCATGCACAATGCGTGGAATACGCCATGCATAAGTTGGTACAACGATAACCCATGGTCTATCAGATATTAAATCAGAATAATCCCTAGTTCGAATTTTTTCAAATATATTCAATACCTCATCTTGAAGCTCTTTACTTATTTTTTTTGCCACATATTCACTGTTACCAGTACCAGAAAAATATATAATCATAATTTTAGCAACCCCTTTATAAAATTCATATTTTAAAACTATCGCATATTTTTAACTTACTTAAATATTCAGATATACTTTTTATTTATATTTTTACCCTTCTAGTTCTCTTCAATATGCATAATCCCTGCATGGTTTTTCCTTATTTCGTTAATGTTCTTTAACCATTATATCAGACAAAATAAATATTGCGACATTGGTAAAGAAACTCTTTACCATCAAAATATTATATATTATTATTTCATATCAAATACTTCGCAAATTATGTCTATCAGCTCATATATTCAAGGCTCTTGACATCATACTAGGACTCATTTAATGGCAGTAAATTAGTAGCAATAATAATCTTTAAATCTTATGAGTATGTTGCTAAATACCATATTTTAATAGTTAATCACATTTTTTAAGTATAATAATAATGTATCATACAAAAAAGCGATAAATAGTATTTTGAAATCACTTCCACAAAAACAAATAAAACCGCAAAAGCGTAATTTCAATACGATTTTGCGGAATTTTAGAAGTTAATTTTTATCATTAAGATTCACTTTTTTACCATTTTTTATTGTTCTAAGAAATAATTTTACAAGTTCATTTGACAATAGAATAGTCGATGCAAATAATATTATCTTTATCCACATATCAAACTCTAGTGACACTGAATTGAAGAAACTTTGAAATACTTGGGTAAATATTATTTGAATAACACCTGTCACAACTATTACTTGTAATGCTAATTTATTTTTAAATAGATTTGGTATTGTACTGTTTAATCCAAATTCTCTACAATTTAATGCATTAAAAAGAGCACTGAATGCAAATAAGGAAAATATAACAGTACCTTGTTCTTCTGGAGTTGCTCCCAATATGTTGAAAGCTGATTGTGTAAATACAATTGTAATCATAAGGATAGCATTTATAATAATATTTACAGACATAGACCTAGCTATTATTCCAGAATGTCTATTTATTGGTTTTCTTTTCAATACATAATCTCTAACAGGCTCTAATCCTAATGCTAACGCTGGAGGACCATCCATTATTATGTTTACCCATAATAATTGTATTGTGGTAAAAGGCATGTCTTTACCAGTAAGTTGAGATATTATAGCAATTATAAATGCTACTATATTTACAGTAAGCTGGAACTGTATAAACCTTTGAAAGTTTTCATATATACCTCTTCCCCATTTTATTCCCTCTACTATTGTACTGAAACTGTCATCAGTCAATATTATATCAGCTGCATTTTTAGAAACTTCTGTTCCAGAAATACCCATTGCAATTCCCACATCTGCTTGACTAAGTGCAGGAGCATCATTTATACCATCACCTGTCACAGCTACAACTTCTCCACTCTTTTGAAGTGCTGAAACTATTCTCATTTTTGTATCTGGCTTGCTTCTTGCAACGATTGATATTCCCTTGATTTCTTTTCTTAATTCTTCATCTGTAAGCACATCTATATAAGTAGCTTCGACAGCTTTTTTTCCATCATTTAATAGCCCTAACTCATCTCCAATAGCAGTAGCTGTATTGATGTTATCCCCTGTAAGCATTTTTACATCTACCCCAGCACTAAAAGCTTTATCAATAGAATCTTTAACACCTTCTCTTAATGGGTCTACTATTCCTACAAATCCGCTAAAAATTAAATTTTCTTCTTTTTCATAGCCTCTTGGATTTCCTATTAAATTCAATTCTCCTTCTGATGTTATTGCTACCTCTGTGCGAGATTTAGTCATTTTTTTGTAGGCAAACCCTAAGGTTCTCATAGATTTAATCTGTAACTTTCTAATTTCATCTAAAATACTTTTTTCTATTCTTGGAGTTATTGGAACAATATTTTTACCTTGCTGTACATAAGAACATTTCTTCAGTAATACTTCTGGAGCTCCTTTTGAGAGCAATATATCTGAGTCATCTTGACGAATTAATGTCGACATTTTCTTTTCTTCTGAGCTAAATGGTATTTGTGAGATTAAATAAGTTTGCTTTCTCATTTCAGTATAATCTTTATCATTATGGTATAAAAGTAATGCACACTCTGTTGCACTTCCTATATATTTAAATGAATTTTCTTCTTTTTCTATATCTGCTGTTGAGTTTACTATACAATTTTCTTCAAAATAGCTATTACTCTTATATTCTCCACCACTTACATATTTACCATCAATATAAGCTACTTCTACCATCATTTTATTTTGTGTCAAAGTGCCAGTCTTATCAGAACATATTACAGAAACAGAACCTATAGTTTCACAGGCTTCTTTCTTTGTTACTAATGCATTTATCTTTGCCATCTTTTGCATTGTTATGGCTAAAGTAATATTTATCATAGTTGGCAAACCTTCTGGTACTGTTGCAACTATTAAAGCAATACAAACCATATATGCATTTTTAGCAGGCTCTAATGATTGTAAAAAAGATAAAATACTGCTTGTATCTAAAATTAGCAGACCTCTTCTTTGCATTTGTATAATCATAAACATACATAATAATGTAGCTATTACACCTGATATACCTGCTATTTTAGCTCCTAACTTACCTAATTTAATTTGTAACGGAGTTTGCTGTTCTTCATTTGATAAATTTTGTGCTATCTTGCCCATCTCCGTCTTATCACCAATACAAGTAACAACCATTATTCCTCTACCATATGCTACAAGAGTTCCTCCAAATACCATATTTATTTGCTTTGCAGGTATTGTATCTTGTTCAATTATTTCTGTTTTAGAATAAACTACTTCCATATCTAATATGGCATCAGCATTTTTAGCTACATCATCAGACTCTCCTGTAAGCATATCTTCTCTAAGCTTTAAATTTATAGACTGTATAAGTCTCCCATCTGCTGGTATCATATCTCCAGTCTCTATATACACAATATCTCCAGGAACTAAATTGTCTTTTGATATTTTAATTATCTTACCATTTCTAAGTGCTTTTACTTCTATGTTTTCTGTTAATTTTGATAAGGCATGAGCTGCCTTTTTGGATTTTCCTTCGGTTATTATACCTATGGAAATCCCAATAAAAATAGCCCCTAAAATCCCTAATGCATCATGAAGTTCTCCTACAAAAGAACTTATTACTGCTGCCCCCAGAAGAATTAATATCATTGGCTCTGTTAGACTTTCTCCCAACTCGTCCCAAAATGTTCGTCCTTCTTTTATCGTAAATTCATTTAATCCATATCTAAGTTTCCTTTCTTCTACCTCATTATCAGCAAGTCCAACTTCTGGATTTGTCTTTAAGTATTTTAAGACTTCTTTGGTAGGTTTATTATAATACCTCATAACTTTATCCCCCTTGTTAATTATATATAGAGAATTATATGCTTATGATAGCTTGTATATTACTTTTCAAAAAAAATAAGGTGTTGATTAATCAACACCTTATAGTGGTTATATATTATTAGGTTTTATGTTATAGGCTTTATAGGTTGTAGGCTACATAAATTGATATGCTTAATCTTCAAAATATCCTTCTGGATACAATGGGAATTTAGCTATAAGTTCCTGAGCTTCTACTTTACATTCATCTAATACTTCTTTGTTATCAATGTTTTCTGATACCTTATTCATTATACCTGCTATTTGTACAACTTCTTTTTCTTTGAGACCTCTTTGAGATATTGATGTAAGACCGATACGAACACCACTAGTTACAAATGGTGATTGTGGGTCATCAGGTATAACATTTTTGTTAACTGTTATTCCTACATATTCAAGAGCCTTTTCAAATTGCTTTCCTGTCAAATTTTTACTTCTTAAATCAACCATTACTATATGATTATCAGTTCCACCACTTACTATACTAAATCCATGAGAAATAAGTTCAGCTGCCAAAGTTTTAGCATTCAATACTACTTGCTCCATTATCTTACGAAACTTATCTGTCCCTAGATACAATAGTGAAAATGTTTTCGCTGCAACTGTGTTAAGATGTATAGAACCTAACGTACCTGGGAAAACACCTTTATCAAGCTTCTTTGCATGTTCAGCTTTACAAAGTACAATACCACTTCTTGGTCCACAGAAAGTTTTTGTTGTAGATGAAGAAACAAAATCTGCATAAGGTACAGGACTAGGTATTACTTTTGCCGCCACCAAACCTGCAACATGAGCCATATCTACCATAAAATAAGCTCCTACTTCTTTTGCAACATTTGAGATTCTTTCATAATCTATCAACCTTGGATATGAGCTTGCTCCTGCAATTATAAGTTTTGGTTTACACTCTTTTGCCTTCGCTTCAAGAGCATCATAATCTATACGACCAGTATTTGAATCTACCCCATAAAATTCATATTTATAAATATCATGTAAGAAGTTTACTGTACTACCATGTGTTAAGTGTCCTCCTTGGTCAAGACGCATACTTAAAACAGTATCATTTGGTTTTAATATTGCTGAATATACACAATAATTAGCTGTAGAACCTGAGTAAGGCTGTACATTTACATGTTCTGCTCCAAATATTTCTTTTGCACGTTTTATTGCTAGATTTTCAAGTTTATCTGCTTCTTCAGAGCCTGCTTGGAAACGTGCGCCTGGATAACCTTCTTCTGTTTTATTTGTAAATACACATCCACTTAATTCAAGTACTTCTGTTGGTGCTGTACTTTCAGAAGCTATCATTTCGATATTATGCTCTTGTCTAACCAACTCATCAGCTACAATTTTATATAACTCTGGGTCTGAAATTTTTGTTGTTTTTAACATAATAATCCTCCTCTTAATTAAAGAATATATTTTTTTAGTTTAATCTTTATTAATAAATTTATTATAAAGGTCTATAAAATGTAAGATATTCCTCCACCAGGTCCTAATGGTATGCCAATACCCATGAATAGTAATAATATTATTATTTCTATTAATGTAAATACTACTGAGTATGGAATCATATTCGATATGACAGTACCTATACCTATATCCTTATCATACTTTCTAGCAAAAGCTAATATTACTGGGAAATATGGGAAAAGTGGACTTATTGGATTTGTTGAAGCATCTCCAATACGATAAGCTATTTGAGTTAATGCTGGATTGAAATCTAGTAGCATAAACATTGGAACAAATATAGGTGCTAAAATCGCCCATTTTGCAGAAGCACTTCCTACAAATAAATTGATAAATCCAGATAACAATATAAATCCTATTATCAATCCATAGCTAGGTATCCCCGATTCTGCCAGTAATTTTGCTCCTGTTATTGATAAAATTGTTCCTAAGTTACTAAGATTAAATAAATTAATAAACTGAGATGCTATAAATGCTAGGACTATATATCCACCCATATCACTCATACTACTACCCATCATAGATACTAATTCTTTGTCGCTTTTTATCTTCTTACTTACTTTTCCATACACTAATCCTGGAGTTAAAAATATGATAGTGATTATAGGAACTATGCCTTTCATTAAAGGTGCATTACTAGATAGTATAGAACCAGTCTCTGGATCTTTCATAAATGCATTTTCACCTATACATAAGGCAACTATCATTACTACTACAACTAACAATGATAATAAAGCGTACTTTATACCCTTATTTTCAAGTTCACTCAATTTCTGTATATCCTTATCATTTGTTGAATCATTATATTTTGAAAAACGAGGAGCTATAAATTTTTCAGTTACAAATGCTCCTGCAAAAGTTAAAACTATCGCTGATATAAAAGCAAAATAAAGGTTCATTGCTGGATTACCTTGGTAAGATGGGTCCATCATTTGAGCTGCTGGTATTGTAAACCCAGCTAACAATACATCTGTAGTACTAAGCATAACATTTGCTGCAAATCCCCCTGCAACACCTGCAAAAGCTGCAAACATACCTACAAGAGGATGTCTTCCAATTCCTAAAAACACAAGTGCTGCAAGTGGTGGTAATATTATAAATCCTACATCTGCTGCTGTATGCGATAACATACCTGCAAATACAATTGCTACAGTTACAAGTTTTTGCGGAACTTTACTTATTCCCTTTTTCATTAACACTTCCATAAATCCAGATTTCTCAGCAACACCTGCTCCAAGCATTGTAACCAATACTAATCCTAATGGAGCAAATGACTGGAAGTTTGTAACTAT
This sequence comes from Clostridioides sp. ZZV15-6388, assembly GCF_020657755.1. Taxonomy (NCBI): domain Bacteria; kingdom Bacillati; phylum Bacillota; class Clostridia; order Peptostreptococcales; family Peptostreptococcaceae; genus Clostridioides; species Clostridioides sp. ZZV15-6388. The sequence continues at coordinate 169,820 of NZ_JAGWCU010000002.1, forward strand.
ACTACCTAAATATGATTGAATCTGCTCTTTCTCTAGTAGATTTACTACCTTTACAACTTCTTTTGTAGAAGGATGTATTTCTTCTACTCCTAAATTAGATATAACTGCTGACAATATTAAAACAATTATGCATAGTAATAAAAATATGGTTACTGGGTCTGGAAGTTTATTTCCTGCTCTCTCTACAACATTTAATGCTCTCATCAATAATCCACTATCTTTGTTTTTTTCCTGTGAATTAATTTTCCTCAAACTAATCACCCCCATAAACTTTATCTCCAGAAATGCTCTATCTTAAATTTTATTTTTTTAATTTATCCATATAATTTATAACAGACTGACATAGTACATTTGTACCTACTAATATAGAATTTTTATCAGCTTTAAATTTAGGATTATGCCACTGATACATACAATCTTGTTCTTTGTTGCCTACTCCTAACCAGTAAAAAAATCCTGGTGCTTTTTCCATAAATATAGAAAAATCTTCTCCTCCTGTAGAAGGTATTGGATCAACTATAGCATCTTCTGAATACAAATCACACACAGACTTACAAGCTATTGTATACATTTCTTTACTGTTTATAACGGCTGGTAGATCAAATAAATAATCTAGCTTTGCAGTTGCTTGATATCCACGAGCTATCTCACAAACTATATTTTCCAAATTTTCAGATATTTTCTTTCGTACTTCATTACTAAAGCTTCTACATGTCCCTGTCATATCTACCTTTTCTGAAATTACATTATTTGCAGTTCCTCCATTTATAGTACCTATTGATATAACAGCTGGTTCTAATGGACTTATGTTTCTGCTTACTATGGTTTGAATACCCATTATAATTGCACTTGATGCTACTATAGGATCTATTGTTCTATTTGGTATACCTCCATGACCTCCAAAACCATTTACTTCTATCCTAATAGTATCTACTGCTGCCATTAATCCACCTAACTTAACTCCCACTTTTCCACAAGGTATATCTGGGTGATTATGAAGACCAAATATAGCATCAACTTTTGGATTTTCCATTACTCCTCGTTCAACTAGCATCTTCGCACCTTTATTGACTTCTTCTGCTGGTTGAAATATAAACTTTACATTTCCATGGAGACTATCTTTAATGTGAGACAATACATATGCACATCCTACAAGGCAAGATGTATGTATATCATGTCCACATGCATGCATTATACCATCATATTTTGATTTGTATTCAATATCTACCTCTTCATATATTGGTAAAGCATCAATATCGCCTCTTAATGCTACTGTAGGACCATCGTACTTTCCTTTTAATAATCCTACTACTCCTGTCTCCATTCCCAGGTCTAATATCTCTATCCCTAAACTTACTAATAAATTTTTTATAGCTTTTGTAGTCCTAAATTCTTTAAAACTTAATTCGGGGTGCATATGAATATCTGTAAAAAAATCTAAAATATCTTCTTTATACTTTTCTGAGATTAAAATAAGTTCATGCATACTAACACCTCTCCAAAATTTTATTTTTTGATTTTTTGCTAATTTAACTACAAATTATATAAGTTACTAATATTTATAAAGATAGTTTTTATAAATTTAATTTTGTTTATATATATATTTTACTATATTATTTTAATTAAATATATTATCATATTTTGCAATTTATTTAACTATTTTGACTTTTTAAATTCAGATTATATAAAAAGTTTCTTTAACTAGAAAATATTAATAAGTGGCTCTATTCCTGACTTTGTGTTGATTTCTGTCTACATGTAATTGCTTTATATACCATACAAACTAAAATTAAAAGTCCCATATAACCTGTATATGGATATAAAATATTTACTAGTTTACCAAATGGTAAAAATCCACCTATACAAGCTAAAATAGCTATTACTGTTGTTACCAATTTAAATTTAGGATGCTCATCTTCAACAATTCTATTAGTTACAGACCATAAAAGTGGAACAGCTGTTGTATAAATACCTAATATAAGTGCAACTGAGAAACATACACCTATAATAGGAGCTATATTATCCGCTAAATAAAGTGATGGTATTTCTTTCATGTACAAGTTTCCTATATCTGAAATCATAGCCAAATACATAACTATACCAGCAGTCATAAATACAACTCCACCTAATAAACCTCCCCAGAAAGCATCCTTTTTACTTTCAATAGAAGCTCCCATTCCTGTTAAAAAGACAATCATTACAATAATATTTAATGTATTATATATTACACCTGAAATGATTGGACTTTCTGATGCTTTTGTAACTTCAATATTTTTCATAGCTTCTCCAACCATAGATAAACCATCAAAATGCTTAAATAAGCTTATTAATCCAACAGCAATTGTAAATACTGCTATCACTGGTCCAATACGACCAAGTATACTTACTAATTTTTCTAGACCCATAGATACTGTAATCAAGGTAGCAACAGCCATCAACACTCTTCCAAAATAAGGATTTATACCATAATATTCAGTTAAAGTTGAGCCTGCACCAGAAATCATTACTATAAGAATCCCAAATAAAAATATTGGACTAAACCATTCGTAAAATTTTCCTAAAATCTTCCCACAATAAAAAGTGTAAATTCTTGTTGGTTCTTTGAGTTTTAATTCTCTACCTCTAGTTATAACTTCAGCACCAAGAAATGAAAATAACACCATTGATATTAACGCCCCAATCAGCCCCATATACCCTTGTGAGGCAAAAAATTGGAGTATTTCTTGACCAGTAGCAAATCCAGAACCAATTGCTGTTGCTAAATAAGCACCCGCAATACAGATAATATTTTTCACATTGACTTTGTCTGACATATTAAATTACCTCCATTATAAAGTTACCTTCTTTAACAAATATAAATTCAAAGTAAATTAAATGAAAATTCTGTCTTTTAAGAATAGTATTTGACTTACTTTTTTTATTTTTATATCTTTTTATTTTTATTTATATATATTTTTTTATATAAATAGGTACAGCTTTTATAAGGTTTAATATTATTAAATATATTTAAAGCGCTTTAATTTTTATTATAATTAAAGTATACTTACTCAGACATATTCAAACAATTATCTATATTGACTTTTTATTTATCAATTTCGATTTTTAGTATTCAATTTATAAACTTTTGGAGTTACTCCTTTTTCTATCTTAAAGTTTTTATAGAAGTTATTCAGACTATTATATCCAACTATCTCTGCAATCTCATTTATACTTTTTGTAGTATTTTCAAGTAAATCAATAGATTTTTCTATTCTTATATGATTTAGATATGATATAAAAGTCGTATTCAAATTACTTTTAAAAATCCTAGATATATTAGATGGATTGGTTAAAAATAATTTAGCACAATCATTTAACTTTAAGTCATTGCTATAATTTAGATTTATATATTCCAGTATTTCATTTAATAAATCATTATTAGTATATTGATATCCGATAATCTTTTCTACAGACTTAGTAAATTCTTTCATATCTAATGGTTTAAGGAGTATATCTTTCACATTTAATCTCAAAGCTTTTTGAGCATATTCAAAATAGTCAAAAGCAGTTATTACTACAAAATTTATTTTTTTAGATAGGTGAGATGTTTTTTCTATTACTTCTAACCCATTGTATATTGGCATTTGAATATCTATAAAAACTATGTCTGGCTCTAAATCAATTATTTTCTCTACTGCTTCATCGCCGGATGTTGCTTTATCAACAATTTTTATTGGCATATCTTTCATTTCTATAAAGTGTGTTATTATTTTTAGAACAGCTTCTTCATCATCTATTATTAGTGCTCTTCTCATGAGAATTCCTCCCTTTTAGCTTAATAATATAAAAAAGCAAGATATATAAAACAACATAAAAACATCTAATATATTTCTTAATATTTATAAAACTTATTAATTTTATATAGGTTCTATACATACTCCTTATAATTTTCAATAGGAATTTTAATCATTATGTAAGTCCCATCATTATCACTTGACTTTATATCCATATCAAAATTATTTCCATAAGCAGATGTAAATTTTGTATATATTAGAGATAAACCATGACCATTATTACTACGAATACCTGCCTTTATTTTGTCTATACTATTTTCTTCTAAGATAGTTCCATTATTATGAATTTCTATAATAGCATACTGGGAATCTACTCTAGCAATTATTTCTATTCTCTTTTTTGAATCAATATCTCTAAACCCATGTGTAAATGCATTCTCTACAATAGGTTGCATAAAGTTAAAAGGTACAGAAAGGTTATATAGCTTCCTTGGAATAAGGTACTTTACTTTAAGTTCATCTCCATAACGCAATTTCTGTAAATTCAAATAATTTTTAATATATAATATTTCAGCTTCTAACTCTACAAATCTTAAATCCGACCTCATTGTATATCTAAACATTTTAGACAAATCTATTATCGCACTGTATAAATCATAACAACCATCATCAAGTGCTATGCTTGCCATTGAATTTAAAGTATTAAATAAAAAATGATGATTTATTCTCAGATTAGTAACTGTATCCTGTGCTACCTTTAGATTCATTTCAAGTTGTTCTCCATAGTGATAAGTTCTTGCAATGGTTTGTTCTTTCTCTTGTAAATCTTTCCTTATATCATTAAATGAGCAAAAATTTATTATATTTTTAGATATTTGCTTTAATAATCTTTTTATACTTCTAGCAGCACCTTCTGGAATATCATATAAATTACTATGAGTAGTATCTAGATTTAAGTCAGATAACAATACATACCCTCCTCGAATAACTCCAATACTATTGTTCTTGTATAATATTGGAATATTATATATAGTTATCCCATACTTACATATGAATTGATTGCTACTTTTTTGATTCATACAATCGCAATTTTTAGGAAACTTCATAGGATTACACTTTTCAAAACAAAATAATGGAAAATATGGATTTTTTAAAACTATATTCCAAGAATCATCATATATAATTAGTGGAATTTTAAATGGGTCAATAAACTGACCACGAATTGATTCCACTGCTGCATATAAATTTAAAGTACTTTCACTATAATTTATTAAGGTCTTTTTTAAATCACTATTAGGATTGATTTCTATAACTTCACTTTCTCCTATATTACCTACATTATTTGAAACAATAAGCTCTTTTATTGGTCTATCTCCTGTATTTATAGACTCATGTGTGCTACCAGATTCTATATAAAAAATCATACCTTGGGAAAATGGCTTCCAAACTCCATTTATAATATACAATCCCTCTCCTTCTAAAATATATATCATCTGTTCTTGCCCATAATGAACATGATTAAAATGTTTTTTACCTGGCATGGTAACTGCAATGTATATATTCATAGCTTGTTTTGGGTTATTCTCATCATAAGTATGTTTCCATTCAATATATCCCCACTCAGTATTTTGAATTTTCATAAAAAAACCCTTTCTGTTTATAGATTATTTATATTCATTTATCTTTAAATAAATTAGTAAATAAAAATGTGCACATACTCTTTCATATGATAGCTATACTATATCAATATTCATTAGTTTGTACACATTATTATATTAATTATTATTTTTTTAATTATTTATAGCTTACTTTATTATTTAAAAATATATATTTCAATTATTATTTAATAACAGAAACACCCATATATGGTCTTAAAACTTCTGGAACTATTACAGAACCATCAGCTTGTTGGTAATTTTCCAATATAGCTGCTACACTTCTTCCAATAGCCAATCCAGAACCATTTAATGTATGTGCATATTCGGCTTTAGAATTTTTATCTCTTTTAAATCTTATTCCAGCTCTTCTAGCTTGAAAATCTTCACAATTTGAACAAGATGAAATTTCAACATATCTGTTGTAGCTTGGCATCCAAACTTCTACATCATATTTAAAAGAAGCTGTAAAACCTAAGTCACCTGTACATATTTTTACTACTCTATATGGTAAGTTTAATAATTGTAGCATAGTCTCAGCATTATTAGTTAATTTTTCTAATTCATTGTAAGATTCTTCTGGTGCTACTATTTTTACCATTTCTACTTTATTAAATTGATGTTGTCTTACCAAACCTCTTGTATCCCTTCCAGCAGAACCAGCTTCTGACCTAAAACAAGGAGTATATGCCGTATAATTTATTGGTAATTGCTCAAATTTAAGTATTTCATTAGCATGTATATTAGTTAAGGGAACTTCTGATGTTGGAATTAAAAAGTAATCTAATCCTTCTATCTTGAACATATCCTCTTCAAACTTAGGTAGTTGCCCTGTACCCAAAAAACTATTTCTATTTGCCATAAATGGTGGAATAATTTCTGTGTATCCATTTACTGTTGTATTTGTATCTAGATAAAAATTTAATAATGCCCTTTCTAATCTAGCTCCTAATCCCTTATAAAGTGTGAATCTTGAACCAGTTATTTTCCCAGCTGTTTCAAAATCAAGTATACCTAACTCAGTTCCTATTTCCCAATGAGCTTTAGATTCAAAATCAAAGCTAGTCGTCTTACCCCAAGTTCTCACTTCAACATTATCTTCATCAGTTTCCCCTTGTGGTACTTCTGGATGTGGTACATTTGGAATTCTCATTAACAAATATTCCATCTTGTCCTCTACATCTTTAAGATTTTGGTCTATAACTTTAATCTTGTCAGATAACTCTTTTAATTTAGCTTTTTCATTTTCTACATCTTTACCTTCTTTTATAAGATTTGGTATATTTTTGGATGCAGTATTTAACTCATTTTTCATAACCTCAACTTCTTGAAGAATTTTTCTTCTTTCATCATCTAACTTAACTACTTCATCAAGATTAAAGGCTTTTTCACCCCTTCTTTCCATTGCTTTCTTTATACAATCTAAGTTTTCTCTTATTCTTTTTATATCAAGCATTTTTTCCTCCTCAATACTTTAAGATTGGATGTTATCTCTTAATCTCAGTTAACTTTGATAATAGTATATTTGCTTAAGGTTAAGAAATCTTTTTCTGTCTTATCCGAACCTATTATTTTTATTTAGTTATATTTTACTCACTTTTTTACACATTGTCAAATTATATTTAATTAAATTAATATTATTTAATTTTTTGTCATTAACCTTACTTTTACTTTCATTATAATTATACTAATTTTAGCAATCAATTATCTATTTTGACTTTTTCTTTATCAATCTTATATAGTTATCAATTTTCATATAAATTTTTTTACCTTATGATATAATTCTTTATATATTCTTTGTCAGATTTTAGAATAGGAGGATTTTAATGAGTAATTCAAGTATAGGCAGAAAATTGACTTTATGTAGAAAAAAATGGGCATTCTGGAGACGAAGTTGCTTATATACTTAAAGGAAGTGTTGAGCTTAGTTTGGAAGATGATATATTTGAATTAAATGAAGGTGATAGTGTAAAAATACCTTTTGGTATGAGACATAAGTGGGGAAATCCAAATGAAGTTGAAAGTAAGGTAATCTACATAGTAGTGTCCTAAAAATATAAATTTTCAAGGTAGAATTAATAAAATTATGGCAATGACCCTTTAGACCTAATAAGCTAACCATTCAGTCATATATAATATTATTAATTCTACCTATTTTATTAGATTAGATTTTATTTTTACATAATATTTTTTTACGCAATATTTTTACACAATCTCTAAAATAATATAATTCATATCTATTTTAATGAATATAATACTTCCCCTTCTACTATTGTTTGTAAAACTTTAATATCTTTTATTTTAAGAGGGTCAACTGTAAGTGGATTTTCATCTAGTATTATTAAATTAGCTAGTTTACCTTCTTTGATTGAACCCTTTTTATCTTCTTCAAAATATTGATATGCCGCATTTATAGTAACACCCTTTAAAGCTTCCAATGGGCTTATCTTTTCATTTTCACCTATCAATACTCCTTTTTTTGTAATTCTATTAACCGCACACCATATTGTTTCAAGCATATTAGGTGCTATTACAGGTGTATCTTGATGTAAAGTATAAATCAAACCTTTTTCTATAGTTGTTTTAAGGGGACTAATCTTGAATGCTCTACCTTCTCCAAGATTTTTAATATGAATATCTCCCCAGTAGTATGTGTGAGCTACAAAATATGATGGTATCATGTTTATTTTTTTCATTTCATCAACTTGGTCTTCTCTTACAGTTTGAGCATGTATCATCACAGGTCTCATATCATCTTTGATATTTTTTTCCTTTATAACTTTTTCAAATGAATTTATTAGTTGGTCTGCTGCTGCATCTCCATTACAATGAGTTAAAAGTTGCATTTTTTCTTCTACTGAAATTTTTATAAATTTCTCTACTTCCTCATCTTTATATATAGGATACCCACGATAACCATCTTCTGAATTTTCATATGGTTTCGTTAACCATGCTGTCTTTCCTTGAGGAGAACCATCCAAAAATATCTTATATCCTCCTATTTTAAATCTATTTACATATTTCTTTACAAAATTTTTATTATCATCTTTCACAGATTTACTATTTTTTAAATCTATATATCCTACAATATCCATTTTTAGTCTATTTTGATTTGACATTAATTTTAAAAGATTAAATTGATTATCTGCCATTAATCCTTCTTGCGCTGTTGTAATACCATAACTTAAGTAAATATCTTGTACTTTTTCAATTAGATTACAAATTTCATCTAATGATGGTTGTTTTATTTTAGAGGATACTTTAAAAAATGCATTTTCCTCCAAATATCCATTTGGCTCTTTACTCCCTTTGACTCTGCCTATATATCCTCCTTCTGGGTCTTGTGTTTCATGAGTAACACCTAATTTTTTTAATCCTAAAGTATTTGCAACTCCCATATGACCAGAAGCATGTGAAATTAGTATTGGGTTTTCTAAAGACGCACTATCTAATAAATCTTTATCTGGATGCATATTTTCTTCTAAAAAATTGTTATCATATGAAAACCCAATTATCCATTCACCCTTTTTTATATCCTTTGAATCTTTAAAATCTTGTATTTTCTTTACTATATCTTTAAAGCTAGTTGCATCTTCTAAAGGAACTAATCTTAGTGTAGTAGCAAAAGCTGTCAAATGACTGTGTGAATCTATAAAGGAAGGCATCAATGTTTTTCCCTGTAAATCTATGACTTCTGTTTCATCATTTTTTAAAGCTAAAATTTCTTCTTTTGTTCCTATTTTTTTTATTATTTTATCTTTTATAAGAATAGCATCTCCACATATTGAATCTTCCATTGTAATGATATTTCCATTATAATAAATTTTTTCTTTCATAAAATTCTCCTTAAACTGATGTATAAACTCTATAAATTTATATAAATACTTTATATTTTTTACAGTTTTATTTTCTTTTTCATCCTGCTCTATTTTGATAAATTTATTTTATTGTTTTCTAATTAATTATTCGTATTTCATTAAGCTTATTTTTTCATATATTAATATATGAAAATCTCATTTTTAATTATTGTTCACCAAGAAATAAATACTATTCATTATAAATATGATAATTTAATAGTCATTATAATTAATATAAAGAATTATTATATGCTTATAGAAGAAGATACTTAGCATGAATTATTTTTTTGTATAATTGTAATTTGCTAAATCATGATGTATCATTTTAAATATACAGCTGCATCATTATTTACAAGATAAGATACTTTTTTCTCAAATAAAACTTGATGTAATCTGTTGAAATCAACAAATTCAAATATTTTTTAGGAGGTTTTTATGAAAAAAGAAAATAAAAATGTAAGAGTTGCCGTTGTTCAGGCATCACCAATTATAATGGACTTAGATAAAACTGTTGAAAAAGCATTAGAATTAATTAAAGAAGCTGGTAGAAAAGGGGCAAATATAGTAGTTTTCCCAGAAGCATTTATACCTGCATATCCAAGAGGACTTTCATTTGGATTTGTTGTTGGAAGTAGAACAATGAAAGGTAGAGAAGATTGGAAAAGATACTATGATAATTCTGTACCAGTACCTAGTGCTACAACAGATTTATTAGGAAAAGCGGCCCAAGAAGCAGGGATATATCTATCAATGGGAATAACAGAAAGAGATGGAAACGATATAAATTGCACTCTTTATTGTACAAACTTATTTTTCTCACCAGAAGGTAAACTTATTGGTAAACATAGAAAGCTTAAACCTACAGGAACAGAAAGATGCATTTGGGGTGAAGGTGATGGAAGCACCCTTACAGTTGTTGATACTCCATATGGAAAAATGGGTTCATTAATTTGTTGGGAAAACTATATGCCATTAGCTAGAACAGCTCTTTATGCTAAAGGTGTAAAACTTTATATAGCTCCTACTGCTGATTCAAGAGAAGAGTGGCAATCAACTATGAAACATATTGCTTTAGAAGGAAGATGCTTCGTTATTGGATGCAATCAATATGTTGAAAAAAATATGTACCCAACTGACCTTAACTATTATAGAGAACTTGATGCAGAACCAGAGATTATGTGTCCAGGTGGAAGTTGTATAGTTGACCCTTTTGGAAAATATGTAGCAGGTCCTGTTTTCAATAAAGAAGAAGTATTAATAGCTGATTTAGATTTAGAACAAATAGTTCTTAGCAGACTAGATTTTGATTCAGAAGGTCACTATTCAAGACCTGATGTATTTGAATTAATTGTTCACGAATAGTCTTTTTATCCAAAAGCTTGCATAAATTTTTTACATAAAAATTAAAATGAGATACTCTTAAATAAAATAAATTTAAGGCATCTCATTTTTTATTTTATGATTTGATATTATAGTTTTACATTAAAACTTATTTAACTATATATTAAAAATCAATTATATATTCAAAATTAGTTAACTTAACTATAAACCTAACCTTAACTACACACCTAAATCAACTACTGTTCTTCCTACATGCTTTCCTTCTATTATTGAATCTATACTCTTACTCAATTCACTTAATGATACTACAGATACCATGTCATCTAAATCTTCTAGCTTCCATTCATTTGATAATAAATCCCATATTTTTAATCTTAAATTCATTGGGCATTCTACAGAATCTATACCATATAAAGTAACACCTTTTAATATAAATGGATATACTGAACTTGTAAAATCAATTCCACCTGCATTGCCACATGTTGTAACTGCTCCACAATAATTAGTTGTCTTTATTGCTGTTGATAAAGTATTTCCTCCTACTGTATCTATTGCTCCAGCCCATCTTGGTCTAAGTAGAGGTCTCCCTGAATTATCATCTACTTCTGATCTATGTATAACATCTTTAACTCCTAGCTTTAATAATGTTTCTTTTTGTTCTTCCAATTTTCCTGTTGAAACCACAACTGAATAGCCTAATTTAACTAATATTTTAGTTGCAATCACAGCAACTCCTCCAGTACCACCAGTAACTAGCACATCTCCCATATCTTTGTCTACAGTATTTACAAATTTATATACAGATAAAGCTGCTGTAAATCCTGCTGTACCATAATCCATTGCTTCTTTTAAAGAAAGATTATTTGGAAGTTTGACAACCCAATTAGAAGGAACTCTTATATATTCTGAAAAACCTCCAGATGTATTCATACCTAAATCATAACCTGTTACTAAAACTTCATCCCCAACTTTAAAATCATCACAACTACTAAATTCTACTACACCAGATGCATCTATTCCTGGAGTATGAGGATATTTTCTAGTGACACCCTTATTTCCATTTGCTGAAAGTGCATCCTTGTAATTTAATGAAGAATATCTTACTTTTATTAGAACATCTCCTTCTGGTAGTGCATCTATATCTCTTTCTATTATATTTCTCTTAAAACTTCCTTCTTCTTCTGTAATATATAGTGATTTAAAATTTTTACTCATAAATTTCCTCCCAATACATTTAGTTTTATGTTAAACTAATTATAGTTGAAAAATAGTTTTATGTCAAACTACTTTTTATTTCAAAGCACTTCAAATAATTTAAAGATTGGAGATTAATTTATGGAAGATAAATATATCATACATTTTATAAGTAAAACAAAAGCTAATATGCTTAAATTTATTGAAAATAGACTCAATAAAAATGGTTTAAATGAATTGTTGCCTACACATGGAAATATACTCACTGCACTTTATGAAAATAATGGAATACTTACAATGAAAGAAATTGCAACTAAAATAGGAAAAGACAAATCTACTGTTACAGTATTAGTTAATAAACTTATAAACCTCGGATATATAGAAAGACAAAAATGCAATAGTGATAAACGTATTACATATATAAAACTTACAGAAAAAGCAATACTAATAGAGGATACATTCAATAGTATTTCATCACAAGTTAAAGAAACAGCCTACTGTAACATTACAGAAAAGGAAAAGCAAGAATTCCTTAGAATCTTAAAAAAAATCAATAATAATTTCAAAAATGCTGACTAAATCGAGCATAATTATATCTAGTCTTGGAATAATAAATAAAAAGAATCAAATATTGTAAAAATTTATTGTTAATAGAGAGGTATAATATGAATTTAAAAGACAGTAAAACTAAAGAAAATTTATTAAGAGCTTTTGCAGGTGAAAGCCAGGCTAGAAATAGATATAATATTTCTGCATCTGTAGCAAAAAAAGAAGGATTATATATAATAGAATCTTTATTTAATTATACTGCTGACCAAGAAAAGTCACATGCAAAACAATTTTTTACTAAATTAAAAGAATTTGCTGGAGAAAATATAAGTATATCAGGAGCATATCCTGTAGATTTATATGATAAGACAGCTCAACACCTTAAAGCTGCACAACATAATGAGCTTCAAGAGTGGGATGATGTATATAAAAATTTTGGAAAAACAGCACGTGAAGAAGGTTTTGAAGCTATAGCTAAATTATTTGAAAATATAGCTGAAATAGAAAAAGTTCATGGTGATAGATTTGGTAGATATGCTACTGATTTAGAAGAAGGTACTTTATTTAGAAGAAATGAAGATATCCAATGGATATGTACAAACTGTGGACATATTCATATTGGTAAAGAAGCTCCAAAAGCTTGCCCTGTTTGTCTTCATCCACAAGGGTATTTCTTAGACTTTAAAAATTCATTATTTGAATAAATAAAAATAATCTGCTGTATTTAAGCAATTTATTATATTGATACTAACCAATTTTATAAATATTAAATTATTTGAATAATAAAATGAACCATAGAGATTATTATAACTATACTCTTTCTATAATTTATAATAATTCAATATGGTTCATTTTGTAATTTTTTAGAAACTATAATCTATCTATATCTACTTATAATAAGTAATTTACAATAACCTACTATGATAACTTAATACTTATATCATTTATTTCTTTCATTAGGTCAATTTCAACAATTTTAACTACATCCTTTTCAAATTTCACTTGTTTATAATCCAAGCATCCTATTACAAATGGAACACCAAACTTTCTAAACAAATAAATTCTTCCATTTTCATTGTATATTGATTTAAAATTTTCTTCTATTATATTGACTATCAATTTTAATTCTTCAAATGTTATTGTAGATTTAACTAAGAATTTCTCTATTATGCTCAATATAAGTAATTCTTTTTTACCTATACTCTGCTCTTTTTTATACAAATTTTGAAATATTTCTTTTGTATATTTACATATAGCTTCCTTCTCAAAAATAAAGTCAATATCAAACTCTTTATTGGTATCTTTTTTTGTAAACATGTTTGCAATATCATCAAGAGATGTTTCTTCTTTCATAGATAGTATTAACTCTATTCTTTCTAGTATTTTATCTCTTGGAAAAAAAGTCTCTTGACCTGTAAAAGCTGATTTTTTTATAAACCATTCTTCTGGTATTATATTTTTTCTTTTCCATCTATATAGCTGCCCATAAGATATATTAGTTTTGCTTAATAAATCTTTCTTAGATATCAATTCTTCCATAATTTTTCTAGCCCACCTTTGTACTGTTTTTTACACTCGAATTATCTGAAACTACCAACTTATCACTGTATTCAATATTTTCAACATCACAATTGCTTACTAAAGATATGCTTTTTCCTCGTATATCTTTTATTGAAACATCTTCTAATTCAATAGTATCTCCCTCTATTAAATTGCATTTAAATTTGCCTGAAAAAATGTTAATAAATTTAATCCCAAATGTAAAAATATCTTTACTTCTACCTATTTCTATATTAGTTGCTCCTATCTCTTTACAATAAGAGCCTCCTCCTGAATAGATATATATGTTTTCTCCATTTAAAAGACCATCACATTTTATTGCTCCATGAACCTTTATATCTTCACATTCTATATTTTCTTTATTTTTCATTTCACCATAAACTTTTATATCCTGTGCATAAATACTTTCACTTACAATTAATTGACCTTTTACTGTAACATTATTACACTTTAAGTTTCCATTAATTTTCTGTTGAGCAGTTATAATCAAGTCATCTATTTCTGCATCTCCATCTATACTAAGTTGCCCATTAACTCTTACACGTTCAGCTTTAAGATTACCTTTTATAGTGGCCTTTCCATTCACTACAAAGTTTTTTATACTAATGCCTCCGTCAAACTTTACATCTCCAAATACCTTTACTTCATTACATTTTATATTTCCTTTTGACCTAGCACTTCCCATAATTTTTATACTTTCATATTCTCCACTATTGATAAATCCTTCTCCAAGTATTTTTATAGATCCATTTTCCATATTATTACCTCATTTTAAATTTTATTTTAAACTTAAATATTACTTATCTTTATTTAGATTTACTTTTTCATTACTTAGATTTACTTTTCCATTTACATTCTTTATTTCAATAACTATTGAGCTTTCATCAATATCTATACTTTCACTATACTCCAAACTCTCAATATAACATCCTTTACCTATTTTAACATTTTTACCTCTTACAATTTTAACTTCACTATTTTCCAAGTTGATTTCATCTGCTTCTATAACATTTGCTAATAATCTACTTTCTGTGTATTTTTTAACTGATAGTAGACCTAGATTTCTAAGATTAGAAGATACTTTTTCAAAATCCCCACTCTTTTTTTCGGTTCTATAAAATCTTTTACAATAATCACCATGTCCTTTTTTTATATTTACACTACTTGCACCAACTTCGTTTAGATTAGAAGTTCCATGCAAACTTATCTTAAGCTCTTCACAATTTAAAAATCCATCACAATCCAAAATTCCACTTAAGTCAACACTTTCACATTCTATGCTCTTATTGATTTTTAGACATCCTTCTCCGCTAATAATATCTGACTTTAAGTTTCCTCCAACATTGATAATTCCTCCAGATTTAACTTTACCTGATTTTATGTCTCCAGTACATTTAAGAAATCCAAATATTGTCATTTGTGATGCCAATATATTGCCTTCAATTTTACTCAATCCTGCTGTAAAAAATTCATTACATTCCGTTGTTCCAATCACTTTTGCCGAACCTGAAGAATCAAATTTATTACATTTTATATTTCCATCTATTTTTCCTGTACCTGCTATATTAACTTCATCAAAAATTCCACCTTTACATTTTCCCATTCCATTAAAATTCAGTGAACGTAATTCTCCATCCATAATGATTTCCTTTCAATAACTTATTTTGTTCTTGAATATAATATAACAAAACATTGTTACGTTGTCAAGTATAACAATCTTGATGAATAAAACAATGCTCCTTTAAAGACAGATAAATAAAAAAAATAATAGAGAAGATATTTTATATGAACTATGAATCCTTCTTTCTTAGATTTCCAATTCAAATAAAATACTCCTCTATTATTTAACTATTTATATATTTGTCTCGTAACTCTCTAAACTTTATAATCTACCAATGAACTTCTATAATCTACATATTGATAAATTTCTCGATTACATCAGCCAGTCTATCCATATCTTTCGGATACACTTCTCCTATACTTCCTATTCTAAATGTATCTATGTCAGTCAATTTACCTGGATAAATAACAAATCCATTTTCTTTTAAATAAGTGTAGAATTCCATAAATTCAAATTTTGCATTCTTAGGATATAGGAAAGTTGTTATTACAGGTGATTGAGCATCATCATTCACCAATGTATCAAACCCTAGAGATTTTAATCTTGAAGATATTGTAAATTGATTTTCTTTATATCTAGCATATCTTTTTTTGACAGAACCTTCTTCTCCTAGCTCTAGTAATGCTTGATAAAAAGCTCTTACAATATGTGTAGGAGAAGTAAATCTCCATTTACCATTATTATTCTCCATAGTTTCCCACTGAGCGTATACATCAAGAGATAAAGATTTAGAAATTCCTTTGCATTTAGCTAATTCGTCTCTATTAGCTATTATAAAACCAAATCCTGGAACTCCTTGTATACATTTATTAGAACTACTCACTAGAAAATCTATATTAAAGTCTTCAACATCAATTTCAATTCCACCAAAACTACTCATTGCATCAACTATGTAAACCTTATTATATTCTTTTGCAAGTTTACCTACATTTTTTATAGGATTTAATCTACCTGTAGTAGTTTCACAATGAACCATTGATATATGTGTAATATCTTTATTTTCTTTCAATAAATTTTCCACTCTATTTAGGTCAACTGCTTCTACATCACTAAATGTACAATCAACATATTCTATATTTAAATAACTGCATATATCCTTCATTCTCTTTCCATATGCTCCATTTGCAATTACAAGAAGTTTACCATTCTTTGGAATAGTGCTTCCTATTGTAGCTTCCACTGAGAAAGTACCACTACCTTGCATTAATACACTTGTGTATTTTTCTGTATTCTTTGTAGCTAAAGACACCAATCTTCTTCTAACATCTTGTACCAAATCATTATACTCAACATCCCATGTACACCAATCTTTTAACATAGATGCTCTTACTGATTTAGTAGTAGATAATGGTCCTGGTGTAAGTAATATGTAATCATTTTCTGGTACAAAATCTGACTTAATTGTTTCATTTTCTATTTTTACTAGAACATCTTCTAATTCAGCCATAGTTTCTATAACAAAATGTGCTCCTGCTTCTTTAAACTTCTTTGAAACTGCTTCCATCTTAATTTTTAATTCTTCTTTATCCATATTTTCTACTTCTTCTTCTGTAAGACCTAATTCACTTGAACCTTTTATTACAGCAATACTCCACATTCCTGCATTTATACCTTCTTTTACATCACTTAATGTATCTCCTACTTTTACCATGGCACTCATTGGAGATACACCCAAAGCTTCAGCATTTTTATAACACATCCAAGGATATGGTCTTCCTTGAGATACTTCTGATGGTGTTACAAGAAAATCTGGCGAATATCCCTTTTTAGCTGCATTTGGTTCAACTATATTCATCATTTCTCTTGTATAACCTGTTGTAGAACCTATTTTTAATCCATTTTTTCTTAATTTCTCAATAGTTTCAACAACATGAGGAATTGGAGTTGTATACTCTTCTAGAGTTTCAAATAACATAGGTTCAAATTCAGCATAAAGTTTGTTTACATCTTCCTCTGTTGGAAATCCTCCAAAATTCTCTGCCCAAATATTTTTTATCCTATCCATTTCACACATTTCTCTTATATGGTCTATTTTTAATTTCCCCATAGGTTTTCTTGCTTCTTCCATTGTTACATCTATACCTCTTCTTTTAAATATCTCTATAAATACATTAAGAGGTGCAAAACATCCATAATCTACTGTTGTTCCAGCCCAGTCAAATACTACTGCCTTTATTTTTTCTCCATATAACTTTTTCATATTTATAACCTCCATAGATTTTCAGTTAGAATTTTTGTGTTTTTAGTTGTTTTTACTTTTAAAGTATAACTTTTTTATGTTAATTATACATCATATTTAGGTTAAATGTATATTAAATTTATGTTTTTAGTTGTTTTTAATTGATTCTGTTTGTTTTTAATATCTAATATAAAAATTCCACTAAAACTCTACAAAAAAAATTAAAATTTGTAATCTTATTTCTAGGTTAAATATATGAATTTGTTAAATTTTATAAATTTATTACTTCTATTTTGCTTCTATCCATGTTATATTTGATTCATTTAATTTATCTTTCCATTCACTTGGAGGTTCTGCGTCACAAATAACAAAATCTAATTCATTCAAATCAGCTATCTTGTACATACTGACAATTCCAATCTTAGAACTATCACATAATACAAAACTTTCCTTTGAATTTCTTATATACTCTTTTGACAATAATGCTTTATTTTGGTCTATGCTACTAATTCCAAAGCTATCAATTACACCTTCACTAGATATAAATGCTTTATCTACATATAAGTTTTTCATAGCATCTATTGACATTTGACATGCTGTTCTTTGATGTTTTAAATTTACTTTACCACCAATAAATATAACCTCTCCATCAAATATGCCTTGGTTTTCATATGAAATCAACTTTGATAGCACAGGATAGGAACTAGTAATAACCTTTAGATTTTTTACAGAAACTATGTAATCCACAATTTGTAAATTAGTAGTCCCTTCATCTATTACAATTGATTCATTATCATTCACAAATTTAGCTGCATACTTAGCAATACTTTGTTTCTTTTCTAAATTAGTACTATTTCTTTTTATATGTTCTGGCTCAATTACTCCATAATTTATTTTTACAGCACCACCATAAACCTTCTTCAACTTATTTTCACTTTCTAATTCTTCCAAGTACCTTCTTATTGTTTCTGATGATACTTCTAGTTTTTTTACTAATTCTTTAGTATTTACCTTTCCTTTTGCATCTAACAGTTCTAATATTTCTTTTTTTCTATCTATTGAATTTAAAGACAATTAAGTTCCCCTCCTAAATGTGTATTCTACTTTTATAAAATTATAATTAACATCTACGTCCATAAAGTAATTCTAATCTATGACAAAAGATATTTCACTCAATTAAAGATAGTATATCTTACAATAGATATTACTATTAATTTATATAGCATGCAATCTTTCATTCATACTTTAAATTTTTCACTATTTTATATATTTATACAACTAAGTTATATCTCTTTACAATAAAAAATCCATCAAATATCAATATTAGATGGACTTTATAATCTTTTATTATGTAAATTAATAATTAAACATTTAGTCATTAATTTATTTTCTTGTCTCTAAGAATTTTACTAAATTATTTACAGTAGACATGTCTTTTCTTTCTAAATCAGTTGGTTGAAGTTCTATTCCAAGTCTATTTTCAATCTCAAGTAAAACTTCAATTATAGCTAATGAGTCTAAAAGCTCTGTTTCAAATAAGTTAAGGTCTAAATCATCTTTTATCTCATCAGTTCCTAATACATCTTCAAATATTTCTATAACTGTTTCCTGCATAAATTTACCTCCTTAAAATTAAGCTAAATATCCTGAGAATATCAATAATCCAAAACATACAATATGGAATGTAATGAAAATTTGAACTCTCTCAAACCATTTTTCTTTTTTATGCTTCTTATAAAATTTAGATTTTCTCTGATATATATCAGTTAAGACAAGTGCTAAACCTTGATACACACCATAAGCAATGTAAAACCAAGTTAGTCCATGCCAAAATCCCATTGTTATCATTGTTATCATCTGAGCTACATGAGCAGCAGTAGTTCTTTTCTTAAATCTTTTCTTTCTCATTGAAGACATAACAAATCTTGAAAAAATATAATCTCCAAACCATCTTGAAAGACTTATATGCCATCTTGTCCAAAACTCTTTCATATCTTTACTTATAAATGGTTTATCAAAGTTTATAGGTACTTGTATTCCAAATATATATCCTGTCCCTATAGCAAATAAACTGTATCCTGCAAAATCAAAGAACAGGTATAAACTATATGCATACATATAACTTAAAACATTTATAAACCTCATATCTTTAGGTATTATTGATACCCAATATGTATTTATCAAAAATGCTATAACAAATTTATAACCTACTCCCATAACAATGTTTTTTATTCCAGGCAATAAGTATTCTTCTATATACTCTTTTCTAGGTATTTTCTTCTCTAAATCCTGTTCAAATCGTCTTGACCTGTCAATAGGTCCAGAACTCAGTGTTGGAAAAAATAACATAAAATAAAGCATATTTGAAATCTTAACCTCTTTTATAGCACCATCATAAATTTCAATAACCATTTGTATAGCCCTGAAATTTAAGTATGATATTCCAATAAATCCAATCAATCCAAAAGATGTAACTGGAGATATTTTATTAATTATTATTGGAAGCATTGATGCAAACAAAAAGCCCCAATATATATATTTATTTTTAGTTTTTCTTCTTACATATTCGTATCCTTTGACTATTATTACTTCTAAAATGATAAATATCAACAAGTATTTAAATTGAACATCTATTCCTACAATCAAAAATATCATAAATAAACTTGCCAACATACCATAATACTTTATATTTTTACCCATTAAGCCCAAAATCACTGCTGGTATTGATGTTAATAATAATATGTAAAGATAAAAATAATCTCCATACTGTGAAAAAACCATTAAATTTCCTCCATAAGTTTCTTTCTGTCTATTTTACCATTGATATTTGTTGGAAACTCGGAAATTATTGCAATATTTCTTGGAATCATATACGAAGGTATATACTTTCCTAGTTCCTTTTTTATCATCATCCCATTTTTGATATTACCTAAATCATTCTTCTCATTTAACTCAACAATACCTTTTAAATAAGCAATTTTTTCATCCTTATATATTGGTAAAACTACTGCATTTTTTACATTATGAACTTTTCTCAAATTATTTTCTATATCTTCTATTTCAATCCTAAATCCATTTAACTTAATTTGAAAATCTTTTCTTCCACAATAGTATATATTTCCATCTAAGAGATATCCCATATCACCAGTTTTATAAGCTCTCCATTTTATACCATCTATTTCATCATAGAAAAATACTTCATCAGTCTTCTCTTTATTATTGAAATAACCTTTGGAAACTGATGGTCCAACTATTATAATCTCACCTTTTTCATTTTCTTTCAGCTCATTTCCATTTTCATCAAGTATTTTTATTTTACAATTTTGCATAGGATATCCAACTGGAAGACTCTTTTCATCATCTATAGCTTCTTGAGTCATGTCATTTACACTTACGCCAACAGTGGCTTCAGTTGGTCCATATCCATTGATAACTCTTGTATTTGGAAATCTACTTATAAGCTCTTTAGTAAGATTCTTTGAAAGTGCTTCTCCTATAAATATCATTGATTCAAGCTTAGGAAGCATCTTACTATTAAACTCTTTTTCTGTTACACATACACCTGCAAAAGAAGGAGTTGATACCCATACTGCAATATTAGACTCGCCAAATTGTCTGAATAGCTCTTTATAATCTGCTAGCACATCTTTTGATATTGAAAATAATGTAGCTCCATGAACAAGACCAGGGTATATTGTTGTCACTGAAAGGTCAAAAGAATATGCTGCTTGATTCATTATTACTTTTTCACTTCCATCTATATTTAAATATGGGCTTATCCAATCTACAAAACTATCTAAGTTATTTGAGCTTATTTGAACTCCTTTTGGCTTTCCTGTACTACCTGATGTAAATAGTATATATGCATTTTCATCATCTTTTACCCAGTTTTCTTTATCTAATGACTTTCCTTTATATTCGCTTATTACATCATTTAATTTATCCTTATCAATTACATTGATATCGCCAAAATCTTTTTCATCACTAAAGTTAAACAACACCTTTGGTTTCACTTCCTTAGTAACTTCAAAAACTCTATCTAATGGAAAGCTAATATCAAGAGGAACATACGCTCTACCTGATTTTAAAGCTCCTATCATACACGCCATTATCATATTTTCTTTATTACCATAGATTACTATAGGAGTATCTTCTTCTTTGTATACATTTTTTAGAAATACTGATATAGCATCTGAACATTCATTTAAATCTTTATAAGAAAGTTTATCTCCATTACATGCCAAAGCTATTCTATCTGTATTTGAATATTTTTTTATTCCTTCAATAATTTTCATATAAAAATTCTCCTTTAAAATCCATTATAAATAAATGGCAACTCTTTAAATGGTGTAAATGTTAAAACACCTATTGCCAATATTATAATCATAGTTAAACAAATACTAGTTACTAATTCTTTATTGCTCTTTAAATATTTTAAATAATCTCTCACAGACATCTACCCATCCTTTCGTTCCAAGATGCATTACATCTCTTAAATAATATTTCTCTGTCCCTTTATCTTTAAGATTCATAACTTCAAAACCTTTACTTTCTGCTATGTTCTGCGCCTTATCATAAAACTGATTTCTTTCTTTCTCAGAAATACCAGTTAAATCATAAAATTTACCCATACTTGGAATTAATACAACAACTGGTTTAATATCTAAGTCCTTACATACATTTAATAAAAGCTTATAACTTTCAAATTCCTTAGATGTTACTAAGTTTACACCCTTATCTCTTCCTCTATATTGCTCTAGACCATCTTTAAAATGTTCATTGTAATAATACTTGTCAATGTTTAGAGGATTATTACCTACTCTCTTTTTAGCATCTTCAATAGCTTTCTTTTTCTCATGTGACCAATTTATAGGTTTTTTTCTTCCTTCTTTTTTGTGTTTATCTAGCCTAATTAATTTCTTATAAAGTATCCCTTTTTCTTTAAGCTCTATACAGTATTTTCTCCCTTGAAAATAAGGCTCTAACAACGCCTTCTCAGCTTTTTCATACACTGTCTTAGGTTCATATAGCTTGGCATACAATGCTTCTGCCTTATATTCGTCACTACCCCATAAAAGCTTACTTGATTTTTTTACATATTCAATCTTATTTTGTTTAGATATCTTTGGATTATCTAAAAAACGATAAAATTGTATTGGTGAAAACCTAGACTGATAATGGTGACTTGTAACTCCATCTTTTTCCATAAACCATTGCATAGAAATTAACAAGACAACCTTCTTATTATCAATATTAGGATTCATACTTCCTAACACTGCAGCATCTTGTAATGTCTGAGTATAAGCTCTACCAATTGCAAACACCTTATTTTTACTCCTATCTGTATTAAAATAGTACTTTGGATGTTGTTTTGTTGAATTACTAAGTTCTGATGACCCCAAAATCATAATATCTTTTTCTCTTAAAAAATGATTATTTGCTGTAACACCTTTATCCTTTATATCACTTAAAGTATCATCCATAATTGGAAGTAGATTTTTCTCCCTCAAAAGTTCATCAGTTTTAGAATCAAGAAATTTGTCTAACCCAAATAAAAATACTACGCCTATTATAAATGGTGTAATAAAGTATATCAATTTTCTCATATTTTCTCTCCTCTAAAAATATTCAAATTTATGTTATTATTAATCATATTAGTTTTAATGTATATATTCAACTACAAAATTGTAATAAAATCTCCAAAACTTTTTTTTATTCTGTTACAAATTTGTAAAAAAAAAGAAGAAAATAACTGAAAAAGGAATCTTTTTAGTGATTTTCTTCTTTTTATAATTTGACATTTTAATACTTAATTATGTATACAATTTAACTTATTTTAAAATTAAATTTATTCAAAAGTATATCTTAGTCCCCATTGCTTTCTTATTTCATCCATTAAATTCATGACATCTATAGATGATTCTAAAGTATTTGCTTTTATTTTATTTGATATACAATTGTTAACATATTCAATTTCATACTTTAAAGCTTTTTTTGTGTCACCATATTCTAGAGTTTCAACTCTTCCACTATCTATATAAGTTATTGTAGCCTTTGATGCTCTTGGGAAATTTTCTACGGTTATAAATCCTAATTCACATGCAACAATACCTCTTTTTGGCATCTTAGCTCTCATAGTCAATGATATTACAGCCATCTCATTCTTAGAATTTTTTAAAATTATTCCAGATTGTTCATCCACACCTGTTTCAAAATTCTTAACAGTTGTTAAAATTTCATTCGGTTGAACTGACATAAAGTATCTAGTAAATGACAGTGCATATGTACCAATATCAAGCAATGCCCCTCCAGCTAAATCTTGACTAAAAAATCTATTATTAACATCATAATCCTTACAACTTCCAAAGGATACTTGTATCATTTTAATTTTTCCCAAACTTCCAGACTCCACTATCTTTTTTAATTTTTTATATAACGGCATATAATAAATAGTCATAGCCTCTGCTACTATTAAGTTCTTTTCAATAGCTAAAGTTACAATATCACTTAGTTGACTTCCATTTACTGTTATAGCTTTTTCACACAACACATGTTTACCATTTTTTAGGCTTTTCATTATATATTCATAGTGATTACAATGTGGAGTAGATATATACACTACATCTATATTCTTATTCTCTAGCATTTTATCATAATCATCATACACATTTTCTATATCAAACTTATTTGCAAAGTTTTTTGCTCTTTCAAGACTTCTTGAAGCAACAGCATACACTTTACAACCCACCTCACTCATGGCTTGTGCAAATTCTGATGCAATAGTTCCAGGACCCAATATAGCCCAATTTATATTCTCCATATTTACCACCTCATATACTTATATATTATTATATGTTTTTAAATAAATTACACACTGTCAGCTGGATAAACAATCTTCCCTTGTCTTCTTATCTCATCCATAATCCCCATTACTATCTTTGAATTTTCATGTGAGTTTATATCAGACTCTATTTTGTTATTATTTATAAGAGTTCTGAAACTCAAGAGTTGTAATACTCTATAATAAATAATACTCTATATAAACGTTTGAAACTTATTAAAATATTAACTTCATCAAATAAAAAAGAAAGCTAACTTTAAATGATTTCACCATTTTAGCATAGCTTTCTTTTAACTACAATCTAAACTTATCTTATACTTCTAAAGTTATATTATATCTCTATTTCCTCTCAAGAATTTTATAGTAAAAATTTCATCCACAAACAATGCTATCAATAATATAGTTGCTATAATTGGCCAATAAGGCATTATTAAACTATACAAATTATCAACTACATACACTTGAAGATACCTTACTCCAATAAAAGTCAATATAGTCCAGTACATAGAAAATTTTACACATATTATCCCTCTATTATTGTACTTATAGTCTGAATAATCCCAATATACTTTATTAAAATATACCTTCATAATTATACCTGTGATATACTCTACTGTTGTTGGCACTACTAAACATAGTAAAAGCAATGCAAATATATTATTTGGGTCAATAAATCTTGAGACCTCTATTATAATAGACATTGCAATTGCATACATTGGCTTAAATGGACCATTTAAAAATCCATCTTCTTGAAAATGACCTTGAGTAAAATAACTATATAAATTTTCAATTATCCAACCTATAAAACCATACAAGAAAAAATTAAATAAAAAATATAATAGAGAACCTACACTATCCATGAATATTCCTCCTAATTGTTTATAATTATTTTTTCTCATATCCATGGATTTATTCTAAATCAAAGAAATTAAATTTAAATTCTTTGATTTAATATTTCATATTATAGGCTACAACATTCTTTAGAATCTAAACTTTTCAGGTATTCTCTAACTTCCAATAAATTTTCAAGTATCTTATGTGATTGTGCTTTAATTTGTTCATCTGGCTCTTTTAAGTCAGGTACGTTTATACATTTTATACCACCATTATAAGCAGCCTCTACTCCCATAGGGGAATCCTCTATAACAATACAATTTTTTGGATTAACATTTATCTTTTTAGCTGCTTTTAAGAATATTTCTGGATTTGGTTTAGAATTTACAACATCATCTCCACAAACTATAGCATCAAAGTATTCTTTTAAATTTGCCTTAGCCAATCTTTTAACTGCTCTTTCTCTTTTTGTAGATGTTGCAACTGCCATTTTATATCCATTTTTCTTTAAAAAAGATATTAATTCATTAACTCCTAATTTAATAGGAGCTCCTTCTCTATCCATAAATTCAATCATATTTTTAGTTTTCTCATCATACAAATCTATTATTGGCACAGAACTATCGTATATCTTAGTAAGACCTTCTATTATCCCTTTACGATTTCTTCCCATAACAGATGTATATATTTCTTTAGTCATAATGTATCCATACTTTTCAAATGTCTCTATCCAAAATTCAAGAGATATTCTCTCTGAATCAAACAAAACTCCATCCATATCAAAAATAATTCCTTCTACTTTTTGCATACAATTCCTCCAATATTTTTTGATATAATTATATTACACTTTTTATGATTAATTTTACAACCCTCAATTTATCCAATTCTAATATAGTGAAATTGTAATTTTCAAAAGTTACACTTTGATTTACTTTAATGTTTGAACCAAGCATATAGGATATCCAACCTCCTATACTATCAAATCCATCATGCTCTATATCAAGACCAAAATACTTATTAATATCATTGATTGATTCAGTTCCATCAACCAAGTAAGAACTTGTTCCTATTTTCTTAATATGAGTTTCTTCTTTATCAAATTCGTCTTGAATTTCTCCAACTATCTCTTCCAGTATATCTTCAATTGTTACTACACCAGATGTTCCACCATATTCATCTACCACTATAGCAAGTTGAAGCTTTTCTTTTCTTAATTTTTCAAGAGCCTTATCTATAGTCCAATTTTCTGATATATATATAATATCTCTAAGCATTTCTCCTAGTTCAATTTTATTTCTGCTTATTTTTTGATTATACAAATCTCTTATATGTACAAATCCTAATATATCATCCTTATTTTTCTTACATACTGGATACCTAGTAACACCTTCATCTCTCAAAATAGATAATATCTTTTCCTCTGAGTCACTTTCATATATACAGACCATATCAGTTCTAGGTACCATTATCTCTCTAATTTTCTTTTCTTCAAATTCAAAAATATTGTCAACTAATCTTTGCTCTGATTCATCTATAAGCCCGCTTTTATAACTTTCTTCCACTAATAATCTTATTTCATCACCTGTATGTGGTTCATCAACTTCATCAGCTTGTGAATATCCAAATGGTTTAAGAAATAAATCAGTACTTAGATTGAAAAAGTATATTATTGGGTATGTCAATTTATAAAATCCAATCAGCAAAAAAGATGTACTTAGCATTATTCTCTCTGTATTATAAAGTGCTAAGGCTTTAGGAACAAGCTCCCCTATTACAACTTCTACCATTGTTATAATTAAAAAGGAAATAGAAATTGATATTGTATATATAACACTTTCACTAAGATTAAATATACTTATTATTGGCAATATTAACTCTTTAACTGTAGATTCTCCCATCCACCCTAGTGCAAGCGAACAAAGTGTTATCCCAAGTTGACATGCAGAAAGATAGGAATTTAGATTATCTTTTATTATTTTACATCTTTTAGCATTATTATTACCTTCAGCCATCATAGTATCTATCCTAGAACTACGAAGCTTTACCATAGCAAATTCACAAGCTACAAAAAATGCATTTATTAAAACAAGTACTATTATAAGTGTTACATTTAATAACTCCCGCATAAAATATTGGCTCTTATAACATAAGAAATTTATAAGAACTCAAAGTTCCCCCCTTATATTTATAAAATTTAATTTATAATATATATTCTATCATATTTATTAATATATCTTATTTTATTACAAATAATTTTAAATACAAAATTACCCCTCTTAATATTTATGATGGGTTGTCTCATATATTAAGAGGGGCTAATTAAATTTTACGTATGGGCAATATAAATTTTAGTGGTCTTTTACAGGACTTTTTTCAGTTTCACTTGTTATTCCTAATTCTTCTTTTTCAATATTCCACTTTTCAAGACCATATTTAGATATTTTAACAGCTTCAGCTAGACCTCTCCCAAGTCTTTTTATGGTATTCATGCCTACTTCGTCATCTTTTGCACCTTGTTCCTTTGCATCTTTACTCCAAATACTAGCACCAGTGTATCCTCCAATAAGTCCTCCTGTTACCAATACCTCATGCATTAAAAAGAAATTTATTATTGGTAATCTAGCCATTTCTTGTCCACCATATCTAGTCCCACCAGTAGTTATGGCAGCTCCTACTTTATTTTGCAAATTACATCCATGTACTAAATACATATGTCTTAATCTATTTAACACAGCAGTCAATTGAGCAGTTATTCCCATATCATAAACAGGAGAACCTATTATAAATCCATCTGCTTCTAGCAATTTTTTCTCTAGTTCGCCCATATCATCTTGTATAGTACATTTTTCTGCTTTTCTCATACAAGCATCACAATGTATACATGGACCTATATTTTTTCCTCTTACAGTCCAAAAGTCAATTTCTATACCTGGTATTTCTTTAGCTTCCTCTAAAGCTTGTAGTATTGCATATTCAGTTGCTCCTTTTCTTGGACTTCCACATATTCCTAGTATCTTAGCCATAACTCTATACCTCCCACAAATTTTAATTTAAGCCTCTATTTTTATATCATTAGACTTATTCGATTTTATTGATAATATATATTTAATTATCATCGCTATAATAAATACTGATACTATACAAGAATTTCCAACTAAAGTTCTAATAATCTCTGGAAACTTTTCCAAAGTCTGAGGAACTGAAGTTATACCTATACTTAAGGTAATTGAAACTCCTGCTATAAGATTGTTATCTGACGTAAATCCACATTGACTTATCATATCATAACCAGCCATAGCAATTGATGAAAATACGATTAAAGTGACCCCTCCTATTATGCATGAAGGTATAGTCGTTATGATTGCTCCCAATAATGGTGAAAATCCAACTAAAATTAATACTACTCCTGTAATTGACAATACAAATCTACTAGTAACTTTATTTATAGCTACGATTGCAGCATTTTGACCAAATACTCCTGTTGGTATTGAACTAAATACAGATGCAATTATAGATGTTAATGCATTTCCCATTGTAGCAGACTCTAATTCTTTATCTGTAACCTCTCTATTCATAGCTCCCATTGTAGCAATTGTTGCTGCTCCCATCATATCAGCTATAGCTACCATAAATAAAATGGCAAACATTAATATTAAATCAAGTCTAAACTCTAGACCAAATGCCAATGGTTTTGGAAAAGAAAATATTGGTGTCCCTTGAATTGCAGAAAAATCAACCAATCCAAATGCAAGTGACACTAAATAACCAAATATTATACCTATTAAAATTGCAGCATCTTGAACCAAACCCTTGCCAAATTTCATAAGCAAAATTATAGCTATAACAACTATAAGCCCTATTGCAAAATTTATAGGTTCTCCAAATGTGGCTGAGCCTTCTCCCCCAGCTAAATTTTTTACAGCAGTTGGAAATAGACTAATACCCATACAAGCAATCATTGTACCTGCTATAATTGGAGTAAATAAATGTCTTATCTTCTTAATTCCAAAGGCTATAAAAAACACTACTATTGCTCCTCCAATTTGAGCTCCAAAAAGAGCTTTAAGTCCGTATTTGCCAGCCACTGAAAGACAGGCTCCTAAAAATACGTAATTTGTTCCCATTATTACAGGAAGCTTTGAACCCAGTCTATGCCCTTTAAATAGTGGTATTGAGTACAATTGTAGTAAAGTTGCTATTCCAGCTACCAACATAGCACCTTGCATAAGCATAGTTGACATCTGTTTATCAAGCCCTACTATATTCGATATAAGCATAGCTGGAACCATATTACCAGCTATCATTGAAACAAAATGCTGTAATCCTAAGGGTAAAGCTTCTTTTAAAGGCGGTTTTCCCTCTAGATGAAATTTTGATGTATCGTGCTCTTTCATAAAATAAATCCTCCCATAAATTTTATTTTTCTTTACGACCATGAATTTATTAACAATTAATTTTGAGCTATACACATCTTAATCTAGTTAATTCTTAACTTAAATGATATTTATTTTAACTAAAGTATTATTTATGTATAGTTGTTCAGTGCACTTAATCTTATTATTTATATTCTCTAAGCTTATACTTTTTATTGACATCATGCTCTGCTCTTACAAACTCTAAATTTCCTTCTCCCATTAATTCAGACATTCTTTTCTTTCTATCACTTAGCCAGTCTTTATCAATATTTTTATAGTACTTATAATCTGTCCAATATATTATTGATGTTATTTCTTCTGGATTACTTTCACTAATCCATATCTCAGAACCAGCAAATCCTTCTAATAATTCTAGACCTTTAACCCAAATCTCATAATCTAATTGTAAGTACTTTTCTATTAATTCAGTATTTATCCTAAAAGTTAGTTCTTCAATAAATAAAGGTCTTTCAAATGATTTTAATTTCATATTATATACTTCCCTCTTTAATATTTGACTACTTTTTTATTCAAATGATTTTTTATTTAAATACTTTCAACATAATGCTCTTACATATAATTACTTTTTATTTACTTCTTATAATTTTACTTTCTAACAGGAGGTATGTGTATTGCTTTACCTACTATTCCCATAGTAGCTTCTGCAAAAGCTTCTGGTAAAGTTGGATGTCCATGCATAGTACTGGCAACTTCTTCAACTGTCAACATTGCTTTCATCGCAATTACAGCTTCATGAATTAAATCACTAGCATTGGGCCCTATGATATGAACACCATATATTGTAGTCTTATCTTTTGAAGCAATTACCTTAACCATACCATCTGAATCATTCATTGTAAGAGCCTTTCCATTGCCAGAAAACTGAAATTTGCTAACGACATAGTCTAAGTTTTTATTTTTGGCTTCTTCTTCAGACAATCCAACTGTAGATACCTCTGGAAAAGTAAAAATGGAATTTGGTACTAAATCATAATCTACACTTGTTTTTTCCCCTACAATTCGTTCAACAGCTACTTTGCCTTCTTCAGATGCAACATGTGCAAGCATTATTCCTCCAATCACATCTCCAATTGCATAAATACCTGGTACAGACGTACAGTAATTTTCATCAACTTTTATTCCCTTTTTATCATATTTGATGCCTAAATTATCTAGATTTAGTCCTTCTACATCTAACTCTCTTCCTGTAGATACAAGTACATTATTACAAGCAATCTTTGTTTTTTCTCCATTCTTATTTATATCTACTACTAGTTCTTTATCACTCTTAAATATTTCTTCTACTTTTGATGAAAGTAGTATTTTAATCCCCCTTTTATTAAGTAGTTTAGTTAACCTATTAGATACCTCATTATCAACCATAGGAATTATATTATCCAAGAACTCAACTATAGTTACATCTGAACCAAATTCATTTAAAATTCCTGCAAACTCAATTCCTATAACTCCTCCTCCAATTATTACTACTTTCTGAGGCAAATTAGTTACTTCTAAAGCTTCTTTACTTGTTATTACTCCCTCTAAATCAATTCCTTTAATAGGAGGCTTAGAAGATTTTGAACCAGATGCAATCAAAATATTTTTTCCTTTAATTATCTTCTTTGAACCATCATCTAATTTTATTTCTACAGAATCCTTACCTATTAACTTTGCTTCCCCCTTTTCTACAGTCACTTTATTTGCTTTTAATAATCCTTTTACACCACTAGTTAATGTCTTAACTATATGTTTCTTTCTTTTCTGCACTTTTTCCAAGTCTAATTTGTATTTATCAACTTTTATCCCATATTCTTCAGCATGATTAAAATAATTTAAAACCTGTGCATCTTTAAATAGTGTTTTTGTAGGAATACAACCTGTATTTAGGCAAGTACCTCCAAATTCATTTTTTTCTACAATTACAACTTTTAACCCCAGTTGAGCTCCTCGAATCGCTGCAACATACCCACCTGGGCCACCACCAATTACGATTAAATCAGTGTTCATATTTATTTTTCCTCCTTTTAAGTTATAGATATTAATATCTATAATTAAAATTTTAGTATCAATATTTATAGCTTGTTAAATCTACTTGATTTTTAATACCATAGCAAAGTTTCTGACGTGTAAAAATAAAATTATTTCTATGCATTCCTACTGTCAATAATTCCGAATGTGGATGTTCTAAGTGGCTATAAGCTGTTGTACAACCTGGAGTCATTTTTCCACCAACAAATACCATAGAATAATTCATAAAATATTCGTCTAATAATTCATTTTCAATTAGATGAGTACAATATGAAGGAGATTCTATACACATTTTTTCTATCCCTAGACTTTTAAGTACATAAAGTAATATCTTAGAGTCTGGAGTACTATCTTTACCAGTTACAATTACAGGACAAACATCAAAATCTTTGTATAATTCTTCAAATTTATAATCATCAACATCCTTAATTGAATTAAAGCTTCCTATACATCTGTGTTTTAAAGGAGAATTTTCTTTTATATAATCCCAACCATTTGGAGATGTAGCTATAACCATTTTATATTCCTGACTCTTATCAACTCTAAATGTATAATGGTCAAATGGAATATCTGTAGCATCAAAAGAAACTACTACTCCACATGGCTGATATTTTTTATTTAAATAGTCTTTTCTTTGCTGTGTCAAACTTTCATCAAATACATGACATGTTATCCCAGGTTCATTTTGCAACGTTCTAGCCCCTATAATCACAGCATCTGAATATGCTCTTAGAACATTTAAAACCCAAAAATCTGCCAAGGCTCCATCTGGATCAACAAAATTATTTTTTCCAATTAAAGGTCCTGCTTTATTGTCTTCATATGCCATTTTTCCATCGGATGAAAGCACCATAGATGAAAATATATATGGTCTTTTATCTTTTGATTTTGGAAAAAACAACTCCGTATAATACTCTAAAGCATCTGGTATACAGACATTTTCATTAGATTCTTCTTTTATAGTGTCTAATATCTTTTCATTTCTATTTAATACATTTATTTTTAAATTATTTTTTGGTATGTTGAAAAACTCAAGCTTATTCATACTTTGACCGCCCTCTCCCAAGTATTTTTTACAATCCATAAATTCTTTTTCCCCATTGTACATTTCCTAGACCAACATCCTCTATTAACTTACTTGATATTTTTTGAGTTTCATATATTACTTTTTCTTCATCTATATTAACTATCTTGTTATTATCCATAACTACTTTTCCATCTATAATAGAAGTTTCTATATTATTTGGAGTAGATGAATATATTAATGAACTAATTGGGTCGTGAACTGGTATAGAAATTGCACTTTTATATGGATTATAAATTATAATATCAGCATTTTTTCCTATCTCTATTGACCCTAAGCAGTCTAATTTATTTATGGATTTTGCTCCTCCAAGTGTTGCCATTTCCAGCACACTTGACGAAGGTAAAAGCTTTGCATCTCTATGAGTAACTTTTTGTAATAATGTAGTCATTTTCATTACTTCTAACATATTTTGAGTATCATTACTCGCTGAACCATCGCAAGCTAAACTTATAGTTAATCCATTTTCAATAAGCTTTGGAATTGGTGCTACTCCTGCCGCTAAAACCATATTAGATACTGGATTATGAGATATTTTAACATCATATTTTTTAAATAGTTCTATGTCTTCATCTGACATTTGTATGCAGTGAACTGCAATAAAGTCAGGTCCTAAAATTCCTACTTTTTCAAGATATGGTACAGTCTTCATACCTCTATCTTCTAAACAGTATTTATCATCGTCCTCAGTTTCAAGTAAATGCATAGTTATTGGAATATGAAGCTCATTGGCTATATTTCTCATTTCTTTGTATCCTTCTTCTGTGTTATCCCATATAATTCCAGGAGCTAATGCTAAACTTATTCTCGAGTGGTCTCTATATTTTTTCTCTAATCTTCTAACATCATCAAAAAACTTTTGTTCTGTATCATGATAAGTACAGCCAAATTCTTTTGGAAATTTACTTGTGTCTGTAAACCCTCTACCAAGTATTCCTCTTATTCCTAAGTCTTCAAATGCTTGAATTATGCTATCATCAAGCCCTTCTTTTCCATGGCAATACATATAGTCAAGTATAGTAGTTGTGCCTGTTCTAATTGCTTCTATACATCCTGTTAAGGCTGCATAATAGCAACACTCTTCATCTATTTTATGTATAGCCCTTCTAACAGAGCTATCAAGCCAGTCTAACAACAGTTTATCTCTTCCTAATCCCTTTAACAAAGTCTGAAATAGATGAGAATGAGTATTTATAAATCCAGGTAAAACAAATTTACCTCTAGCATCTATAATTTTTTCAGAGATGTATTCTTCTAGTAAATTCGTCTTTCCTATATCAATTATCTTGTTCTTTTCAATTATTATACAAGCATCATTTAGTATTTCCCTCTCATTATTCATTGAAATTAGATAAGCGTTTTTAATTATCAAATCTACTTTTCTCATGCAGTAACCTCCATATAATTTTTTGCTATGTCTTGATTT
Source organism: Clostridioides sp. ZZV15-6388 (assembly GCF_020657755.1). Taxonomy (NCBI): domain Bacteria; kingdom Bacillati; phylum Bacillota; class Clostridia; order Peptostreptococcales; family Peptostreptococcaceae; genus Clostridioides; species Clostridioides sp. ZZV15-6388. The sequence goes on from NZ_JAGWCU010000002.1 coordinate 204,177, forward strand.
TGACAGATAGTTTGGAGAGAAAAAATCTTTCGAGAAACGCATAACAAACTATCTGTCAGATTACTGGTGTACTATAAAATTATTTTACATATATTTTAATTACATCCATCTAAAATCCAAAAGATTTTGTGTAACTTCTTGAAGAAAACGTGCTCCAGGTGCTCCGTCTACTACTCTATGGTCATGAGTTAAACTCATATTCATTATTAAACCAGCATAAAATGCACCATCTTTTACAAGAACTTTTTCTATTATACTTCCAATACCTAAAATTGCACTTTCTGGTGTATTTAACACTGGGGTAAAGTATGTTATTCCAAACATCCCTAAGTTAGTTATAGTGATAGTTCCATTACTCATTTCATCAGAATTTAACTTGTTATTTTTAGCTCTTTCACTTAAATCACTTAGTTCAATACATATTGTTTTTAAATCTTTTAAATTTGCATTTTTTATTATAGGTACCACCAAGCCATTTGGAATGTCTACAGCTACACCTATATTAATTTCGTTACTTATTTTAAAATGATTTTCATCAACTATTTGCGTTCTAAGTTTAGGATGATTTTCAAGAGCTTCAGCTACAGCCTTTATTATAAGAGCTGTATAACTTAATTTAACTCCTACTTTTTTATACTTTTCTTTCAATCCTTTATATATTTTTGATAAGCTAGTAATTTCTAATTCAGTGGCAATTGTAGTTTGAGCTGTTGTCAACAAACTCTCATGCATTTTTTTTGCTATTATATTTTGCATTGGTGTCATCTTAGTTACCAAATCATTTTCCCCTATATTTACCTTAATGTTATTAACGTGAGAAATAGGAGTAACTTCTTGCCGTACTTCTTTTTCTACTACTTTATTTTTATTGACTTTCATAACTTCTTCTACTGAATTACTATTCATAAAATTTTTCAAATCATCAATTGTTATTGCACCATGTATTCCTGTTCCCTCTATATTTGAATAGTTAATTCCTTTTTCCTCAGCTATTTTTTTAGCTCTCGGAGTTATTCTTTTCTCTATATTTAAACATTTTGCCTTAGTTGTATTTTCTAAATTTAAAATATCTGCCTCTTTTTCATTATCAGTTTTATCTATCAAATCAAATCCACTAATATCTTCATTAGCTTCTGCAATTATACAAATTAGTTCTCCACAATTAGCAATATCGCCCTCTTCAAAAAATATTTTTCTCAATACCCCACTTTCTGGCGCTTCAACAGTATTAGTAATCTTATCAGTTTCAACTTCTAAAATTTCATCACCCTTATTTACTACGCTTCCTTCTTCAATCAACCATGTGCCAATTGTTCCTTCCTCCATAGAAAGACCAAACTTAGGCATCTTAACCTCTGTAATCATTGTTTATCCTCCCCTGACTAATATTGCATAACTTCCTTACAAGCCTTAATTAGATTTTCTAATTTTGGTAAAACAAAATCTTCTAAAACTGGTGCATATGCTACTGGAGCATCAATTGATGTAACTCTTTTTATCGGTGCACTTAGGTACTCAAATACATCTTCATTTATCATTGCAGATATTTCAGCTGCCCATCCTCCAACTCTTGGACCTTCTTGAGCAATAACCAATCGACTAGTTTTCGCAACTGACTCTACTATAGTTTTTTTATCATAAGGAAATACAGTTCTAAGGTCGATTATCTCTACATCAATCCCTTCTTTTTCAAGTTGACTTGCTGCTTTATGTGCTAATCCTAACATCATTTGAGTAGCTACTATAGTAATATCACTTCCAGTTTTCTCAATCTCAGCTTCATATAGAGGAATCTCATATGGCTCAACTGGCACTTCCCCTTTGACATTGTATAGCATCTTATGTTCTAAAAATAATACAGGATTATCGTTTTTTATAGCTGAAAGCAACATCCCTTTAGCTTCATAAGGTGTTGTTGGTGAAACTACTACAAGCCCAGGTGTGTTCATAAACCATGACTCTGCACAAACTGAATGATGATATGCACAGCGTATACCACCTCCCTGTACAGCACGAACAGTAATTGGACAATGTGCTTTTCCTTGGAACATAAAATTTAATTTTGCTGCATTATTTACAAGTTGGTCAAAACAAACTCCCAAAAAATCTGCAAACATTATCTCTGGAACTGGTCTTAACCCACAAAGTGCTGCACCATTTGATAATCCTAATATAGCTGATTCTGATAACGCTGTATCTTTTATTCGATTTGGCCATTTAGCCATTATTCCTTTGGTAATTCCAAAATCTCCACCCATTTTAGCTACATCTTCACCTAGTATAAAAACTCTATCATCATTTTCCATAGCTTGATGAAGTGCTTCATTTATTGCCATTCCATATGAAAGTTTTCTTCCCATTATCTTATCTCCACCTCTCTATCAACATATGTGTGTGTAACTGCATCTTTAATATCTGGTGATGGACTCTCCAATGAGAATCTCAGCATTTCTTGAACATCAGCCTCTATTTCTTCTTCTATTTGCTTAAGTGATTCATCTGACATGCCTTCTCTTTCAATAAGTATCTTTCTAGTTAATTTTATTGGGTCCCTATCTTTCCAATACTTAACTTCTTCTTCTGGTCTATATGCTGCTGGGTCTCCTGCAAAATGACCTTGCCAACGATAAGTAAGAAACTCTATTAAAGTTGGTCCTTCACCTTTTCTTGCCCTATCTGCTGCTATTTCCACTATCTCAATTACTGCTTCTACATCATTTCCATCTACCCTAAAACTTGGAATCTCATACCCCTCACCCCAAGTTTTTAACTCTTTTTGAGGATGTGAATCTGTATAGTGTGTAGATATAGCATATTGATTATTAAGTAGGCAATATATTATAGGAAGCTTCCATGTTGCTGCCATATTAAGACTTTCGTGGCAAGCTCCTTCTCCTAAAGTTCCATCTCCTAGAAATACTGCTGTAACATCATCTGTTTCTTTATACACAGATGCAAAAGCTGTACCAAGACAAGTTACCATAGTTGAACCTTGTATTCCATTAAATCCCATATTTCTACATTCAATATCATTTATATGCATTGAACCGCCTCTACCACCATTTATCCCTGTAGCCTTAGCAAAGATTTCTGCCATTACAAGTTTTGGGTCAGTACCACAAAGTGCTATAGTTCCATGACCTCTATGGTCTGGAAATTTATAATCTGTTTTTCTAAGTGCATCAACTATACCTGCTTGACAAGCCTCTTGCCCTATACTTAAATGAACAAATCCTGGTATTGTTCCATTGGCAGCATATATTTCTATTACTTCTTCAAATCTTCGAATCATAACCATGTCACGGTATAATTTTTCTAATCTTAACTTACCTAATGCCATCTTATCTCCTCCTGAATCAATAAATTTTTAAGTTGTTTATTTTAAGAAACTTTTTTCGAGTACTGAATAATTTATTTCTCCTGCCGAAAATGATTTTCCAGTGTTTATATTATGTATTTGTATTTTGCCTATTGAATGTACATCATGGTCTACATAGAAAAAGTCTCTTCCTGCCTTCACAAATACATCTTCAAACAATTCCCCATAATTTGGAGATGAAGTTTTCCCTGCTAACTGGTGTATAGTCTTTGCAATGGCAGTATCAGTTGAATCTACCCAAAACTCAGTTTCACTACCATAAATCAATGCATCATTTATTCTTCCCATAGTCTTAAGTTCATCTTTTACTATAGGTGCTATTGGTGCTTTTCCTCTCGCAAGTACAATTTGACCTGCATCAAAGTTTTTTTCAAACATCTTATGACATACTTGCTCAATGATTCTTGCTGATACTTGCATTGATGCTACAATACATGTACTTGGTGAAATTAATATATATGTGTCTTCTGGTTTTACTTTACAAGCATTTGCAACCTCTAAGACTGTTTCATTATTGGGATATTTTATATCTTGGATACATAAAACTGCCTCATGATAAGTATCTTTATATGGAGTCATTTCAAAATACCAGTCTGATTCAACTCTTGCTAAAGCTCTTGCTGGTCCTGACCCAATAGTTGCAAATTCACCTTCTCCAAGTTTCCATCCAGCAATCTGTGAACCCATACATGCAATCAATGGTTTATCTATAAATACTTCAACTGCTGAGAAAGAATATTCATCATTTAATTTAAAATCTCCTAATGACACTGTTCCTAGGTCACCTATAGAAGCCCTAGTAAATAAAACACCTGCTTTCCAGCTTCCACTACAATTTAAGCCCATATCAATTATAGTTGCTCCACAATCCATCTTAATAATTTCACATCCCAATGCTTCTGCATCTTCTATTATCTCTCTCACTACCACCATAGCTTTCTTGTTTAAACTTATCATCTTTATACCTCTCAATATATATTTTTATGCTTTCTTACCACATACATCAATTGCAGCTCCCATTATTGGACTTGCTTCATCAGATGCTAAGAAAGTTACAACTTTTGATACTTCTTCCACTTGCAACATTTCTTCAAGCGGTATCGTAACTGCATCATCATAGTTAAATCTTTTTCTTGTATATTCAGTGTTAGTCATCCCTAAATATATCGCATTTACATTGATTCCATACTCTTTTACTTCTTCAGATAATGTTTGAGTAAAACTTACCATTCCTCCTTTAGAAGCAGCATATGCTCCAAAGCCTGGAAAAAAGTGTTTTGCTGCTGTAGAGCTAATATTTATTATTTTTCCATACTTTTTATCAATCATTGTTCTAAGGACAGCCTTAGTACAATAAAAAGTTCCACTTAAATTAGTCTTTATCTGAGCATCCCAATCTTCAATTGTAGTATCAACTACTGGAGCTGATTTATGGAGAGCAACATTATTAATCAATACATCTACACTCTCAAATTTATCTATTACCTCACTAAAACAAACTTCTACATCTTTAGGTTTACTTACATCACAAACTGAAACAAAAGCTTTACCTCCAGATTTAATAATTTGTTCTGCAACATTATCCAATTTGCTTTTGGTTCTACCAATTAAGACTACTATTGCTCCTTCGATAGCAAAATCTAAAGCAAATCCTGCTCCTAACCCCTGCCCTGCTCCTGTTATCACAACAACCTTATCTTTAAACCTTAAATTCAAAATTCATCACACCCTCTACATTTATATAATTTAAACTTACATTTAGAAAAAGGTCTTACATTTTAATATCTAAAGTATTTTAAATAAATATCTTTTTACTTTGTATAACTAATTTCTTTTGTATAAAGCAACATTAAATATTTATATTATCTAGTAAAATACTTTTCTTTATTGGCAAACTATAAAAATCACAATTTAATGCGTTTGCTACTGCATTTGCTACTGCTGGTGCTGATGGTACAACAGAACATTCACCTATACTCTTAGCTCCAAATGGACCTCCAGGTTCTCCACATTCTATCAGGCCAACTTTTATTTGGGGCATTTCACTAGCCTTTATCATATGATACGAGCGAAATGAATTAGCTTTTATTTTTCCTCTATTGTCAAATTCAAGTGCTTCAGTCAACGCATATCCTATTCCCATTTGAATTGCTCCTTCAATCTGACCTTCTACAGACATTGGGTTTAAAGCTTTCCCTACATCATGAACTGCAACATATTCCAAAACTCTTACACTTGCCAGTTTAGTATCGACCTCAACTTTAGCAAAATGTACACCATATGAACTTGCTCCAGTTTGAGATGCAAAAGTTTCAGCTCCTATAATCTCTCTTAAACTTACCTTTTGAGCATGTATCATGACATCACATAAAGTGACTTGTTTGTTGTTATTTTTGATAGAATAGACTCTATCATCCTTAAATTCTATATATTCTTCATCCTCTTTTAAAAGTTGGGATGCTTCCTTTAAAAGTTCTTTTTTTACTGAATTTGCTACTTTTAAAGCTGCATTTCCAGATACAAAAACTCCTCTGCTTGCGTAATCTCCTAAATTCCATGGTGATGCTTCTGTATCTGCCTGTATACATTCTATTTTTTCCTGGCTTATTCCAAGTACTTCAGATATAATTTGTACTTGAACACTTACAGATGCATTTCCCATATCATGAGTACCTGTATATAATACAGCTGAACCATCTTCATTCATTTTCAACATTAAAGCTGTTATATCCCTATGTGCTCCAAAGCATCCATTTCCATGTGAACCAACTGCCATACCTACACCAATCAAAAATCTACCATTTGATTCATTTTGCTGTCTAATTTGTTTTTTCCAGTCAAACATTTCAGCACCTTTTTTTATACAATCTATTGGTCTTGGATTTCCATGAGGACTTTTAAATCTTTGATCTATTCCATCTGGTTCGACTAAGTTCTTAAGCTGTAAATCTAAAATATCCATATTTAGTTTTTTTGCAATTTTATTTAGTTGGGATTGTTGAGCAAAAAAAGCTTGTGGAGAACCATACCCTCTCATTGCTCCTGCAATTGGTGTGTTTGTATACACTGGTATCCCTGTATATCTCATATTTTCAATCTTATATGCTTTAAACACTTTATGACTCATTGCTCCAATTACATTTAAAGCACTTGATGCATATGCTCCTGTATTTGTCAGAACTTTCATATCTTGTGCTATAACTTGACCATCCTTCATAACACCCGTTTTTAGATATACAACTGCGCCATGTCTAGTTCTTGTCGAAGCAATAGTTTCTCTCCTGTTAAGCTCTAGTTTGACTGGCCTACCTGACAGTTTTGCTAATAATGCTACAATTGGCTCAATTGTAATCTCTAATTTACCTCCAAAAGCTCCTCCAATAGCTGGACTTACTAGTCTAACTTTATTCATTGGTAATCCAAATAAATTAGATAAGATTATCCTAAATCCAAAAGTGTTTTGATTAGGACTATAAACAGTAAGTTTCCCACTGTAATCATAATCTGCAATCGCCACATGAGTTTCTATTGCACCATGATGTATAGCTGGAAGTGTATACTTATCTTCAAAAATATAATCAGCTTTTTTCATGGCTTCTTCAATATTTCCACACTGCTGTACATTTACTGCAAGCTTGTTTCCCCCTTTATGTATTGGATATGCACCCTCTTGTATTGCTTCTTCTGGATTAAATACTGAGGGTAATTCTTCATATTCAACCTCAATAAGCTTCAATGCTTTTTCAGCCGTTTGTAAATCTTCAGCTGCAACGGCTGCAACTTTATCACCCACAAAACGAACAGTATCATCAAAGATATGTTCAACCTCTGGCAACTCATGTTCATAAAATCTCATGGCACTATTAAAGGCTTTTTGAGGTGAGTTTTTATAAGTGGCTATAGCTTTTACACCTTCTAATTTTTCAGCTTTTGATGTGTCTATTTTTTTAATTTTTGCATGCGCTATAGGGCTGAATAAAACCTTAGCATAAAGCATATTTGGAATTTTCATATCTGCAGTATATCTAAGTTGGCCAGTAGCTTTAAGTACAGCATCTCTTATTGGGACTCTTTCACCAATAACTTTAAAATTATTACTCACAGGTTATACCCCCCATCCTTTTTGCTGATAAAAGTATAGCCTCAACAATTTTTACATATCCTGTACATCTGCAAAGATTATTGTCTATAGACTTTCTAACCTCTTCCTCAGAAGGATTTGGATTTTTATCTAACAGGGCTTTTGCCGACATTATCATCCCTGGAGTGCAATACCCACATTGAACAGCTCCACAATCAATAAATGCTTGTTGAATTGGATGTATATTGATACCATCTGACAACCCTTCAATTGTCAATATCTTTTTCCCAACTGCATTTCTTGCTAGAATCAAACATGAATTAACTGCTTCTCCATCTAAAATTATTTTACAAGCTCCACAATCACCAGTACTACATCCACACTTACTTCCAGTTAAATTAAACACTTCTCTTAAAACATAAAGTAAAGTCCAACTTTTTTTTATACTCACCTCTCTCAATCTGCCATTTATATCAAGCTCAATAACATCTATAATCTCCACCTTCTCTCCACATAATTTAATTTTTAATATTTTCTATGAAATTTAATCTTTGATTAATAATTTATCCAAGTTATTTACACTCATTTGACAAGTAAAATCCATAATTACTGTTAAAAAAGGAGGAGCAAGGCGCTCCTCCTGGATATCCTTTCAGATTATACTTTTATTAAAATGAGTATCATATCTTTTGATTATTTAGTTTTTTAAGGTTTTTGGGTAAAAAAAATAGAAGCAAGGCGCTCCTTCTTGGATATCCTTTCAGATTATATTCTGCTCAAATGCAAGCTATTAGGTTTCCTTCAAAGTTCAATCCTATTTTTGGTAAAAAAAATAGAAGCAAGGCGCTCCTTCTTGGATATCCTTTAGAATTACGTTCTCTAAGCTTTACAACTTACTTTACTTTCCACTACATCCTCTTTTTCCTTAGGCAATACGATATTTAGTATTAAAGATAATAGAGCTGTTCCAGATATACCAGTCATTAAAGTGACTACAATGCTTGGTAAAAATGCTAATGCAGCTTGATTAAAATAACCACCCATACCAATGCCCAGCGAAACTGCTAAAATTGTTATGTTACGATTTGTCATCTTTCCCATTCCAATAACCTTAATACCTGATGATGCAATTGTTCCAAACATCATAACTAATGTACCTCCAATAACTGGGTCTGGTGTTAAAGCTAATATTTGGGCAAACTTTGGGAAAAATGCTAATATACCTAACATTACTCCCCCAAGTGCTACTATGTACCTACTTGCAACTCCTGTCATACAAATTATTCCTATGTTTGGACTACCTGATATGACTGGAAGCCCATTAAACAAAGCTGCAAAACAACTTCCAACTCCATCTGCTCTAACAGCTCTCATCAATTCTTTTTGCGTAGGTAGACGGTTTTCAACAGAACTAACAACCCCTGTCGTATCTCCTATTATTTCCATAACTGTTACAATATGAATTGTACATATGGTTATAATAGCGCCCAAGTTGAACTCCAATCCCCAGTATATAGGCTTTGGCACTGCAAACCAATTTGCTTGTGCCATACTAGAAAAGTCAACCATACCAAATATTACTGCTACTACATAGCCTATTACTATTGAAATTATTATGGATGCTACTTTGAGAAAACCTTTTCCAAATTGATTTAAAATAAGTGTCAACAACAATGTAAATACAGCTAAAGAAAAATTAGCAACTACATTAGGTCCATGAGCATCAAAAGATACTGCGTAGTCAAATGAAGAGCTCATAAGTGATAAACCTACTGCCAAAACAACACTGCCTGTAACTGTAGGTGTAAAATATTTATGTAAATATTTTACTGCAAGAGGTCCTACTAAAGTTAAAACTAGACTTCCTACAAGTACTGCTCCAAAAGCTCCAGCAATACCAACATCATTATTTGTACTTAAGGCAATTAATGGTGCTACAAAGGTGAAACTTCCACCAGTAACAATTGGCAACCGTGACCCTATTGGTCCAATTCCCATAGATTGCAGTATGGTGCTCACCCCTGCAATCAACATCGAACATTGAATCAAAAATGCAGTCTCACTTAGTGAGAGACCCATGCCCACAGCTACTAAAATGGCACCCGACATAGTACCTGCAAAAGCAGAAAAAACATGTTGCATACTAAGTGGTATTGCTGTTAGAAGCTTTGGCTTGTCATTAAATCCATACTTGTAATTTTCCATATCTTACCCCTTATCGCTCCCGCCATTGCCGCCAAATGTATGGAGCCATGTAATAAATTATTAGTAACCTTAAAAGTTAGAGCCTAATAAATATTGCACAGTTACATTATGAAGTTTTAGTAATACATTTTGAAATTAGAAAAGCTCTAATTTAAGGAGTGGCGGAGGATTAGTTACTAAAAAAATAAAACGTTTGCTTTTAGCATTATTTTTATTTTTTGTAAGCTAGGTAATTAATCCGATTTTTAATTGTATTATACAGTCACGATTTTAGACTGTCAAGATTATTCTGATAATTTAATTTTAGTTTTATTTAGAATTGTTAAAGTAAAAATAATAATCAATCTGTAGAATAAAATCAGTATTAAAACACTTTAATTTTTAAATTTGCGTTATTTTTTTATCAATTTTCGTTTTAATATTTATTTCTATAAAATATATGCAACCTCTTATTTTCGCCATATAACGCTATTTCAGTAAATATAATAAATAATAAATAGTAACTAACATTTATTAAATATCATAAAAATCTTAATTATTGGATAAATATAAAT